>JBOGWD010000430.1:0-2219 GCA_050693275.1 Actinomycetota bacterium
CAAGGCGGGCACGATTCAGGAACGCGAGATGGAAGGCTGTGATGTCACTGAAGCCGACGAACGCCTTCGGCTGGCGGGCTGCCAACTCGTAGTCAAAACGGTCGACGATCCGCATGCTTCCGTATCCGCCTCGCGCGCAAATAAGCGCTGCGATCGAGGGATCCTGCCACGCAGAGACCAGGTCAGAGAGTCTCTCGTCGTCCGAGCCCGCCAGGTATCCCCAGCTCCGGTGAACGTGCGGCATCACCACGGGGGCGAGACCCCACGACTCGAGCACGACCAGCCCCCGGTCCAACCGACCAGGATCAATGGGCCCAGCCGGCGCCACAACCGCCACAGCATCGCCTTCCCGGACCGGCGGCGGTCTTACCATACCCATCGAAAACAGAGCCTAGCAGCGCGGTCCGCTTCCTCACCGCGATTCGAGCAGGAGCTAACCCTCAAGCGGAGTGGCTCGTCGAGCCTCGTCCGAACGAAGGAGCTCGCCATGGAGAAGGGCGAGGTACGCCTCGATAGCCTGTACGAGGACCTGGCGGGGCGATTCAGAGCCCTGAGTCGACTCTTCGACCAACTCGGATGTGTCTCTGGGTGAGGGAGATCATCGATCGTGTCATCGTCACCCCGACTGAGGTCGAGGTCTGCGTTCTCCGCGACGACCTCACCCCGGCAGAGCGAGGGCTGTACCTCATGATCGCGATACGGCATGGCGCGCTCATACCCCTGACGAAGGCAGAGGGGTCACTGATCATGCTCGGACCGGGGCCCGAGATACCCCCGGGACCGTTCCTCGATGAGCTCAAGGCCAACGATCTCGTGGACTGCAGCGTGGGTGAAGTATGACGTCAGCACGGTGTCGGTTCTCGGGAAACCCGAGAAAGTGTGCGTCTGAGCGAGCCTCGCCGATCTCGCCGGTCCTACCGGCGGCGGCGTCCCATCACCCCGCCGCCGCGTGACTGGAAGACCATGCGGGGAGGGGCCACCGTCATGCCCTCCTTGGTGAACTCCTCCTCGAGCTTGAGACGAGCGGCCATCCGGCTCACGTCGCCCCGGTCGTTCGGAAGCACGAACGTGACCCCGCTCCCGGACCGGCCGGCCCTGGCGGTCCGCCCCACCCGGTGCACGTAGCTCTTGTCGTCCTCCGGCGCATCGTAGTTCACGACGTGGGTGATGTCGTCGAGGTCGAGGCCCCGGGCGGCCACGTCAGTGGCCACGAGGGTGTCGATGCGCCCGTCGTCGAACCGGGCCAGCGTCCGCTCGCGGGACGGCTGGGTCATGTCGCCGTGCATGGCCGCTGCACGGACGCCGCGATCCTTCAGCCGACGGGCCAGCCGATCGGCCCCGCGCTTGGTCCGGACGAACACCAGGTGCCGTCCGCCCTCCTTCTTCACCAGCTCCACCAGGCGGTCCAGCCGCTCCTGGACGGTCACCGGGATGAACCGGTGATCGGCCTCGTCGACGGTCTGCCGTGGAGCCTGGACCTCGTGGAGGACCGGGTCCTTGGTGTATGCGCGGGCCAGCCGCCCGACCTCGCCGTCGAGGGTGGCCGAGAAGAACATCGTCTGCCGCTTCGCGGGGATCCGGCGCACCAGCCTGTCCACCTGCGGCTGGAAGCCCATGTCGAGCATCCGGTCGGCCTCGTCGAGGATCAGGATCCTGATGCCGTCGAGGGAGACCATCCGCCGGTTGGCCAGGTCCTCCATCCGCCCCGGGGTGGCCACCAGGATGTGGGCCCGGGCTGCGGCCTTGCCCTGGGCGGGGATGGGCACGCCGCCGTACACGGCCACCACGCGCAGTCCCCTGGCCGCGGCCACGTCGGCCATCTCCTCTACGACCTGGGTGGCCAGCTCACGGGTGGGCACCAGGACCAGGGCGGCCGGCGCCGCCGGCTTGGGGCGGATGCGCTCGGCGATGGGAACGGCGAAGGCCAGGGTCTTCCCGGATCCGGTCCGGGACCGGGCCAGGACGTCTCGGCCGGCCAGGGCGTCCGGGATCACCATCTCCTGGATGGGGAACGGCGTCCGGATGTCCCGGAGGGCCAGGGCGTCGGCGACGGGCACGCCGGCGCCGAGTTCGGGGAAGGTGCTCATGCTCGACTCCTTCTTGTTCGGGGAGGTCTCTGCGAACCGACCCTTCGGAAGGAGGAGCGGAAGCGAAGCCTCACGGGGCAGCACGGTGCTGTCCCTGTCGATCAGTGTAGCAGGGCGGGCGTCACGTTCCCG
>JBOGWD010000431.1:0-2379 GCA_050693275.1 Actinomycetota bacterium
CACCACGACGCCGTCGATCTCGTAGTCGACGTCGTGGCGGTGCTCCTGCCAGCGCTCGCAGAAGCCGAACACCTCCTCGAGGGTCTCCACCTTCTCCGTGGTCGGCGGCACCGGCAGGCCCCACTCGACGAGCTGATCGAGCGCCTCCGAGTGGCGGGCGAACCGCCTCCCCTCCGACACCCACACCCCGTGGCACCACAGCCGCAGCGGACGGGATGCGGTGATGGCGGGATCCTTCTGCCGCAGGCTGCCCGCCGCGGCGTTCCGTGGGTTGGCAAACGGACGGCCGCCCTGCTCGGTGAGCTGTTCGTTGAGCCGCTCGAACGCCTTCACGGGGAGGTACACCTCGCCCCGAACCTCCAGAACGCCCGGATGGCCCGTGCCGCGGAGCTTCACGGGCACCGACCTGATCGTGCGGATGTTCGCGGAGATGTCGTCTCCCACGAACCCGTCGCCCCGGGTGGCCCCCTGCGCGTATGCCCCGTCCCCGTAGGTGACGGCCACCGCCACGCCGTCGATCTTCAGCTCGCACACGAAGTCGGCCCGGCGCCCCAGGGCCCGCTCCACCCGCTTGCCCCAGGCGTTGAGCTCCTCCCAGGAGAACGCGTTGTCCAGTGAAAGCATGGGCGTCCGGTGGCGGACCGGCGCGAACAAGTCGCTGGGCGCTCCCCCCACCCGCTGGGTAGGGCTGTCCGGGACGATGAGCTCGGGGAACTCCTCCTCCAGCGACTTGAGCTCGCGCATGAGCTCGTCGTACTCGGCGTCGGATATCTCCGGGTCGTCCTGGACGTGATACCGCCAGTTGTGGTGGTCGATGAGGTCGCGGAGCTCCTCGACCCGCCGCTTCGCCTCGGACCGCCGCCGCTCGTCGTTCCGCGCCATCGGCGGCGATGATACCGGAGGGGTCTGGCGACCCCGATCCTCTACCCGACCAGGGGGCGCTCCCGGGCCCGGAGGCGGCCCGCCATGACCTGGAGCATCCGAAGCCCGAGCTTCGGCTCACGGTCCAGGACCCGGTGGAAGTCGCTGGCGGCGAGGGTGAGGAACGTCGAGGGCGCCTCCGTGATCACGCTGGCCGTGCGCGGTTCGCCATCGAGCAGCGACATCTCGCCGAAGAAGTCGCCCCGGCGGAGCCGGCTCAGCGTCCGGCCCTTCCGGATCACCTTGGCCTTCCCCTCCAGGATGACGAAGAACACCGACCCGCTGGCGCCCTCCTTGACCACCGGGGTGTCCTCCCGGTACCGAACGATGCCGGCGGCCCTGGCGATGGCCCGCCGGTCGCGGCTCGACAGCCCCGCGAACAGCGGCGCCCTGGCCAACGCCCGCTCCCGCTCGGCGATCCCCCTGCGCACGACCGCCCGCCCTCGCCGGTCGGTGGGGCGGTGTACCCACTGCACCCTCGGGCCCGTCCAGGACTCAGCCATGGGTCTCCACCTCGACGGGGTCGTCGCGCCGGATCGGTCCCGCGTGGAGGACGCGGGCCAGCATGCCCCGCCGCCCCACCAGCCGCTGGCGGAACGTCTCGCGGTCCTCGACCCCCACGTGTTCCCCGATGTGCGTGCAAGGCTCGCACACGCCGGTCAGCTCCAGCGTGGCTCCCCCGATCCGCAGACGAGTGCCCTCGGCCAGCGCCATCAAGCCGGGCAGGTCCACGGTCACCTGCTCTCGGAGGTCGCCGGGCTCCAGCCCCAGGTCGCGGAGATCGCCTGCCTCCACCAGCAGCACCTGCCGCTTCCCCTCCTCCCGGCCGGCGTGCCGGTCGCCCTCGAGCCCGACCGCCGTGGCCACCACGCCGTCGAGCGGCTCGAGCGGCGCCATGTGCTGCCGCTTCCTCTGGAGCGAGACGACCCTCCCCACGTCGCGGGGCATCATGTCACAACCGCCCCGCGGCGATGATCCGTTGGAGGAACCGACGGGTTCGCGGGTTCTGCGGGTCGCTGAAGATGCGATCGGGCGGGCCCTCCTCCAGGATCACTCCGTCGTCGAGGAAGCTGACACGGTGGGCGATGTCCCGGGCGAACCCCATCTCGTGGGTGGCCAGGATCATCGTCATCCCTCCCTCGGCCAGCTCCCTGATCACGTCGAGCACCTCGGCCACCAGCTCGGGATCGAGCGCGCTGGTGACCTCGTCGAGGAGCATGATGTCCGGCTTCATGGCCAGGGCCCGGATGATGGCCACCCGCTGCTGCTGGCCTCCCGAGAGCCGGTCGGGGTACTCCCGAACCTTATCGAGGAGACCAAACCGATCGAGGAGCCGGTGGGCCTCCTCCTCGGCCTCGTCTTGCGGGGTGTCGAGCGCCTCCACGGGGCCGAGGCAGATGTTCCGGAGGACCGTCATGTGCGGGAACAGGTTGAAGGCCTGGAACACGATCCCAACCT
>JBOGWD010000432.1:0-5015 GCA_050693275.1 Actinomycetota bacterium
TGGAGGAGGATGTCCGCCAGTCGATCGCCAGGATCAAGGCCAACCCGTTCGTCCCGCGCAAGGACTCGGTGCGCGGGTTCGTCTACGAGGTGGAGACCGGCCGCCTCCGGGAGGTCGAGGCCAGGGAACTCCCAGAGGCCAGCTGACGGAGGCGTTGACACGGGCCCGGTCGAGGGGCGGACCCCCACGACTATGTCGAGCGGCTGAAGGGCAACCGCGGTCGGGCTGATCGGGAAGCCGCTTGCCTTGTGCCGGCCGCGACCCGCTTGGATGATGGCCAGGGAGTCTCATCCGATCCGCTTGGGAGGAGAGCATGATCGCTGCGTACATCCTCATCCAGACCGAAGTTGGCGTGGTCGGCCCGGTAGCCGCGGGGGTAGCGGGGGTCAAAGGAGTAACGTCGGCAGAGGCGGTAACCGGTCCCTACGACGTGATCGCCCGGGCGGAGGCACGCAACCTGGACGAGCTGGGGAAGCTCGTGGTCCGACGGGTCCAGGACGTCCCCGGTATCACCCGCACGCTTACCTGTCCTGTAGTCCACCTTTAGAGGCCCCGCCTCCGGGGGCGCTGCTCCCAAAGCGAGGGACCGGTCACGTTCGTGGCGGGTCCCTCTGCACACCCTTCCCGGTCGTAACGCCATGGGGCGCACGTTCGGCGCCTGGGGGCCCTTCGGGCCCTCGGTGGCGTCGAACTCGACCTTCTGGTTCTCCTCAAGTTCCGGTAGCCCTCACCATGGATGGCGCTGAAGTGCACGAACACGTCAGGGCCGTCGTCCTGGGTGATGAAGACGTACCCCTTGTCGGGGTTGAACCACTTCACGATGCCGGTTGCCACAAGCAATCCCCTCCTTCCGTGGCCGTGCCGGAGCTGGGTGCTGTCCGACCGGCCCCCGGCTGGTTCGCCGGGGGAGGGAACTGCTCGAAGCCAAGACCACGATGATTAACCCTCACCCACGAGTGTAGGGGAGACGGCGCCGATTCCTCAGGAGTGCGCTAATCAGGGTAGTCGCGCAGCTGCTGGGCCCTCGTCGGGTGGCGGAGCTTGCACAGCGTCTTGGACTCGATCTGACGGATCCGCTCCCGCGTCACGCCGAAGACCCGGCCGACCCGCTCGAGCGTCCCGGGCTCCCCCCCGAGCAGACCGAACCGCATCTCGATGATCCGCCTCTCCCGGTCGTCGAGGGTGTGCAGGACCGTCTCGAGCTGCTCCCGGAGCAGGGTCCTGCTGGCCGCGTCGTGGAGCGGTGCCGCGTCCCGGTCCTCGATGAAATCGCCGAGGGTGGCGTCCTCCTCCTCCCCGACGGGCGTCTCCAAGGAGATGGGATCTCGGTACATCTCGAGGACCTGCCGGACCCGTTCCGCCGGGAGGCCGACCCTCCTGCCGATCTCTTCCGGATCCGGGTCCCGCCCCAGGATCTGGACCAGCTCCCGCTGGGCCCGAGCGACCGTGTTCATGTACTCCGTCATGTGCACGGGGATGCGGATCGTCCGGGACTGGTCGGCGATGGCCCGGGTGAGGCCCTGCCGAACCCACCACGTCGCGAAGGTGGAGAACTTGTAGCCCTTGGTGTAATCGAACTTGGCGACGGCCCGGATCAGGCCCAGGTTTCCCTCCTGAGCCAGGTCGAGGAACGGCATCCCCCGGTGCGCGTACCGCTTGGCCATCGACACCACCAGCCGGAGGTTCGACTCGATGAGCTTCCCCCGGGCGCGGTCCACATCGGCGGCCACCCGGCGGAGGAAAGAGGTGGTGTCGGCGCGGGACCGGGGCAGGTAGCCCCGCGAGACGGTCTCCCGCCCGATCCTCTCCCGGTGCAGCTTCTTCTCCGGGTCGAGTTGGTGCGCGCGGATGCGGACCACAGCCTCGACGACCTGCTGCAAGCGCCGCCGGTCGAGCCGATCGTCGCGCTCCACAGAGGCCAGCAGCTCGGCCGCCAGCTCGCCGCCCTCGATCCGCATCGCCAGGTCGACCTCCTGCGCCGCGGTCAGCAGCGGCACTCTCCTGATCTCCCGGAGGTACATGCGGACGGGGTCGTAGATGGCGCTGGTCATTGGCCGGCCTCGGGGTAGGGGGCGGCTGCGCGGTCGGCAAACGCGGGGAGTCTCTTCAAGCGCTACCGACACAGTGGCACACTCTTATCTCCGCCGTGTGGATGGCCGGGCGAGGAAGAACGGGTGAGGGGTTCAAGAATCTCCTCGTGGCCTCCTACGCCGGCGTTCGGTGACTCCGCCCTCGTGGCCCAGGTTCGCGTCGGTGCCGACTCCGACTCTGGGAGGGGTTTCATCTTTTCCTCCGGATGAACCATGGGTTCCTCTGTCACCAGAGAAGGTTGATGAAACAGGTGGCTCGTCTCGCCGAGGAAACGCTGAGGGTAGCCCTGGAGTGGGCCACCAGATCGCGCTGGTCAGAGGCCCAATCCGGGTTTTCGAATCCTCCAGCCGGGTGTACGTCGTGACCACCATCTACGAGGGGAACGTAGCGTTCCGGCTTGCCATCGTGAACTGGCGCACCCGGGAAGAGGACGTGGACCTCCTCGTCTCGATTCCCCAGCTCGGTGCCGCCCTGCGCTAGACGTTTCAGTCGGGGAACGTGGCTGCTCCGGTGCGCGCGTCAGCGCCCGCGGACGACCCTCCCGAGACTGAGCACGACGTTGTGGCTCCCGGAGCGGTAGCCCTCCAGGTCGAGGGTCACGAAGAGGAACCCGGCTGCCCGAAGCGCTCGCACCACCTCGGTCCTGATGGAAAGGAGCCGCGAGAAATGTTCCGGGTCCACCTCGATGCGGACGAGGTCGCCGCCCTGGTCGCGGACCCGGAGATCTCCGGAGAAACCGAGCGAGCGGAGGGCGTCCTCGGCGCGCTCGACGCGGCTGAGCGCCTCGCGGGTGACCGGGACGCCGTAGGCGAGCCGGGAGGAGAGGCACGCCGCGGCGGGCTTGTCCCACGTCGGCAGGCCGAGCTCCCGGGACAACGCTCGGATCTCCCCTTTGGTCAGGCCGGCCTCCACGAGCGGGAACCTTCCTCCTTGCCGGCTGGCCGCGTCCTGGCCGGGCCGGTGGTCGCCGAGGTCGTCGACGTTCACGCCGAGGAGGATGTCGGCCCCGTTCGCGAGCTCCGGCTGACCGAGCAGCGCATCCATGAGGTGCTCCTTGCAGAAGAAGCACCGAGACCCGTCGTTCCGAACGTAGCGGTCGTCGGAGAGTTCCGCGGTGGGAATCACCCGGTGGGGGATCCCGCACCGCCGGGTGAACGCGACGGCGGCCCGGAGCTCCCGGCGCGGAATCGAGGGCGAGTCCGCGGTGACCGCCACGACACGGTCGCCCAGCACCTGGTGCGCGACGAAGGCCAGGAACGCGCTGTCGGCCCCTCCGGAGTACGCCACCACGGCCCCCGGGAGCGCGCCCAGCAGGCGACGGAGGGCTTCGAGCTTTCGGGATGCCGGGGCGCGCTCCACCGTCATGACCGTCCGCCGGATTCTAGGCCCTCCGCGAGCTGACGCCGGGTGCGATGATCCGATCATGGACCCGCAATCGATCCGCGACCTCCTTGCCCGGGTGGCGAACGGGGAGCTGACGCCGGACGAAGGGCTCGCGGCGCTGGGGCACATGACCTTCGTCGAGCTCGGGGACGCCAAGCCCGACGTCCATCGGCAGGGGCGGACCGGGCAGCCCGAGGCCATCTACGGGCCCGGGAAGAGCCCGGAGCAGGTGGCCGAGATCGTCCGGACCCTGGCGGAGGCAGACGTCAGGCCCATCGTGGTGACACGAGCCACCCCCCAGCAGTACAAGGCCGCCCGCCAGGTGGTCCCCGAGGCCGTGTACCACCGCGTGGCGCGCCTGGCGGTGGTGTGTCCGGTGGAAGACGAGCCACTCGGGACCGTGGCCGTGGTGGCCGCGGGGACTTCCGACCTCCCGGTGGCTGAGGAGGCCGCGCTCGTGGCCGAGGCCCTGGGGCTGAAGGTCGACCGGATCACCGACGTCGGGGTCGCCGGTGTGCACAGGGTGCTGGCTCACCGAGATGCCCTGGAGGTCGCGGACTGCCTCATCGTGGTGGCGGGGATGGAGGGAGCCCTGCCCTCGCTGGTCGGTGGGCTGGTGCCGACCCCGGTGGTCGCGGTGCCCACGAGCGTCGGCTACGGCGCCTCCTTCGGCGGCCTGGCCGCGCTCCTCGGCATGCTCGCGACCTGTGCCCCCGGGGTCGTGGTGGTCAACGTGGACAACGGCTTCGGGGCCGCCATGGCCGCCCACCGGATCGTCCGGCGGCGCGGATGAGGATCGCCTACCTCGACTGCTCTTCCGGGATCTCGGGGACCATGGCCCTGGCGGCGCTCCTCGACGCGGGCGCAGACCTCGACGTCGTGCGCACCGGGTTGTCGTCGCTTCCCGTGGGACCCTTCAGCCTCGAGGTCGTGGAGGAGCGGGCAGGCGACCTGCGGGCGCTTCGGGTGGTGGCCGAGGCGAAGGGCCCCGAGCCCCGCCGGACGCTCGGAGACCTTGAGGCGATGCTCCGGGCAGCCGCGCTGCCGCACCGGGCTCGGGCCCTTGCCGAGCGCGTCTACCGCCGCCTGGCGGGGGCCGAGGCCCGGGTACACGGCACCGCCCCCGACCGAGTGACATTCCATGAGGTGGGCTCGGTGCGGTCCATCGCCGGGGTGGTGGGGACGGCCGTCGCTCTCGACGAGCTCGGCGTGGCCCAGGTGTGGTCCTCCCCGGTGGCGACCGGCTGGGGGGCGGCCCGCACCGAGCATGGGCTTCTGCCGGTCCCGGCTCCGGCCACGGCAGAACTGCTCAGGGGGATCCCGGCCCAGCCCGGAAGCATGGATGGCGAGCTCGCCACCCCGACCGGGGCGGCTCTGGTCGCGGAGCTTGCGGAGGCGTTTGTGTCGTCTCCCCCGGCCATGGACGTGGAGGCGGTCGGCCTGGGCGCCGGGCCGCTTGGCGGAACGTTTGCGAACGTACTGCGCGTGCTAATCGGGAACGAGGCACGATCGGCCACGGCCTAGAGTGTGCTGTCCCCGAG
>JBOGWD010000433.1:0-21656 GCA_050693275.1 Actinomycetota bacterium
GTGGCGGACCCGCAGGAGGGTCTCCGGCGGGTATCGGAACGCCACGACGTCCTCCACGAGGCGGACGTACTCGGCCTCGTTCTCCCCACACACGTACTGGTACCAGTGCGGGACCCGCCGGCGGCTCCACCCCGGCCACCGACGGGGGCTGAAGGGCTCGTGCACGTAGCCCACGCCGGGGGAGACCGCCAGCATGCGACCGGCCCACGTCGTGCCGGAGCGATGGGAGCCCGTGACCAGGATCGGGGCGGCCATGAGGGCATCTTAGCGACGGTCCCCGCCCTCACAGAGCCGAACGAACGTTCGAGCCCGAAAGGGGGAGGGTGCTTGCGCGAGGAGCCGAGAGGCCCCACGATTGTGCGTGAAGGGCCGCTCGGTGCGGCCCTGAAGCGTATCGGGGCCACAGCGAGCCGAAGGGAGGTGTCGGATGGCTCAGTACGAGGGCTACTGCGTGAAGGACAAGAGGAAGGTCCAGTTCGAGGGCGAAGTCGTCACGCTCAAGAACGGTCGCAGGGCGGCGAAGGGCAAGTGCCCGTCCTGTGGGACCACCGTGATGCGGATCCTGGGCAAGAACGACTAGCGAGACTCGTTGAACGCCACCTGGACCCGGTAGAGGAGCTCGGTCTTCTCGAGCTCTCCCTTCCGGCGCTCCTCGAGCTCCTCAGGGGTCCGTTCCAGCGTCCACACCACCGCCTCGGTGAGGTGGGTGGGGTCGAACGGCTTGGTCAGGTACTCGTCGGCGCCCATGCGCCACCCGTGAAGGATGTCCCGCTCGGAGGCCCGGGCCGTGAGGACCAGGACCTTGGTGCGGCGCCGGATCCCCCAGCGCTCCATCTGCCGGAGCACCTGCCAGCCGGACACCCGGCCGAGCATGAGGTCGAGGACGATCAGGTCGTAGGCGTGCTCCGAGAGCTCCTCGAGCGCCTCGGACCCCGAGCCGGCCCCCTCGGTCTCGTGGCCCTCGCCGCCCAGCACCACCTGCACGAGGTGCCGAACGTGCGGGTCATCCTCCACCACCAGGATCCGTGCCATGTCCCTTCCATCGGACGGCCTACGGCTCGAGTTTAATTTCGGGCGACCGGGTCCCCCGTTCGGGGGTCAGCCGGGCTGGCTGGAGGGCGAAGCAGGTCCTCGGGGGCCCACACCGCCTCGGTGGCGCCGCGGCGGTGCCGCTCGGCCATGTCGGCGACGGTGGTTCGCTCGAAGACCCCCCGAACCGCGACGTGGACGTCGGTCCAGAGGCCCTGGATGCCGCAGTGCCCGTCCTGGAAACAGGTGTGGTCGTGCTCGTCGAGGCAGTGCATCGGGTACAGGCTGCCCTCCATGGCGTCGATGACGTCGGCCACCCTGATCTCGGAGGCCTCCCGGGCCAGGCGGCAACCCCCTCCGGCCCCTCGGAAGGACTCCACCAGGCCGGACTTGTGGAGGGTGGACAGCTGCTGCTCCAGGAACCGCAGCGGGATGCCCTGCCGTTCGGCGATCTCCCTGGCCGGCACCAGCCCCTTCCCCTGGTGGAGGGCGAGCTCGACCATGGCCCGGAGGGCGTACTCGGTCTTCTGGGAAACCCTGAACATCTCGCCAGCCCTTCTCGGAGCGTACGGTCGCCTGCCTACCGATGTCAACGATCGACCTTGCCAGGAATCATACTCAATTGGTAGGATTTCCGTTCCGTCCCGAGGAGGCGGCATGGAGAAGCACGCGACCATGGTGGATCCCCGGCAGCCCCGGCTGGGGCAGGGGATCACGGGCGGGGTCCTCCTCCTCGGGTTCCTGCTCGACCTCCCGGCAGCGCTCCCGATCCTGGCCGCGGTGCTCGGGGGGGCCTCGCTCCTGGGCCCCTCGTTCAACCTGTACGCCCACCTCTTTCGGGCGCTCCGGGGCACCGGGGTCCTCGGCCCCCCGAGGGAGCTCGAGGAGGCCGCCCCTCCCCGGTTCGCCAACACCGTGGGATTCGTCTTCCTGACCCTGGCCGGGCTGGCCTGGTTCGGCTTCGATCCCCCGCTGGCGGGCGGATCGGCGGCCTGGGGTCTGGGCCTGGTGGTCTCCGCCCTAGCCCTGCTGGCCGCCCTCACCGGGCTCTGCCCGGGCTGTGAGCTGTACGTGTGGGCCCGGCGCCTGGCCACCGGAGGGCGGGTCAGAGGCCGGCTGGTTCGCCCGATCGAGGAGGCCGGGAGGTCGGGGTGATCCGCCTGGCCGTGGCGGCGGCGGTGCTCCTCGCGGTGCTCGGGGCGTGGCTCCTGTGGCGCCGTCCTCCTCGCCGCCTGGGACGAGCGGAGCTGGCCGGGCTGGGGATCCGCGGGCCGGCCATCGTCCAGTTCACCACCCGGTACTGCGCCCCGTGCAAGGCGGCCGCACCGCACCTCCAGGCGGCCGCGGACGAGACCGGGATCCCGTTCCGGCAGATCGACGTGGGCCAGCGTCCCGAGGTGGCCCGGCGGTACGGCATCCGGACGGTGCCGACCATCACGGTCACGGGGAGGGGTGGTCGCGTGGTTGGGATCTGGACGTCGTTGCCGGCGAACGGGGAGATCGGCGAGGCCGCCCGGCGGGCCGGGGCCGGATCCTCCGCCTGAGTCGACCCCGCTCGAAGTATCATCCCCGCGCCGTGCACCCCGCTCCGACAGACTGGTTCGCTCACCGGACGTTCCATCATCGGCGCTTCGACGCGAGGACGCTGACCGAAGCGAAGGAGAGGCAGGGCGTGACCATCTCTGTGTGCATCCCCGCCCTCAACGAGGAGTCGACCATCGGGCCCATCATCCGCACGATCCACACCGAGCTGATGGACCGCCTCCCGCTGGTCGACGAGCTCGCCGTGATCGACTCGAGCTCCTCCGACCGGACCGCCGTCGAGGCGGCGGCGGCCGGGGCCACCGTGTTCCAGGACCGCGAAGTGCTTTCCGACCTGGAGCCGCTGGCCGGCAAGGGCGAGGCCCTGTGGAAGAGCCTGTTCGTCCTGCGAGGCGACGTCGTGCTGTGGCTGGACGCGGACATCCGGAACTTCCATCCCCGCTTCGTGTGCGGGCCGCTCGGACCGATCCTCCTGGACCCCGACGTCGGCTACGTCAAGAGCTTCTACCGGCGGCCGATCGACGACGGAGCCGGAGGAAGCTCCCTCGAGGGAGGTCGCGTGACCGAGCTGGTGGCCCGCCCGCTGATCAACATGTTCTGGCCGCATCTCGCGGGCCTGATCCAGCCGCTGGCCGGCGAGTACGCGGGGAGACGCACGATGCTCGAGCAGGTTCCCTTCTTCACGGGCTACGCGGTCGAGATGGGGCTGATCATCGACGTCGCGAAGCGGTTCGGGACCGGGGGGATGGCCCAGGTCGACCTTGATGAGCGCGTCCATCGGAACCGTCCCATCGGAGAGCTCTCGCGGATGGCCTTCGCCGTCCTCCAGGCCGCCCTCCGCCGGCTCGGCGAGGACGAGCGGCGCAGGGCCTCGTCGGCGCTCGGCATGTACCAGTTCGAACATGACGGGGACGACTACCGAATCGCGTCGACGCCGATCGCCGTCCATGAGCGGCCCCCGGCGGCCACCGTGGCCGGGTACGGCGCCGTCCGGTGACCGTGCTGCGAGCCCGCGACCGTCTCCCCGAGCTGGCCACGACGCTGCGCCCCCGGGTCGTCTACACCGACCTCGACGGTACCATCCTGGGGCCGGGCGGGTCCCTGTTCGCCTCGCCCGACGGCGGGATCACCGGGCGGGCCGCCGAGGCCGTCGAGGCCATCCACCGAGCCGGGGTGGCGCTCGTCCCGGTCTCGGGCCGGGCCGAGGTGCGGGTGCGCGAAGCCGCCCGGCTCCTCGGGGCCGATGGGTTCATCGCCGAGCTCGGCGGGGTCCGGGTATGGGGCGATGAGGCACACCGCGACTACGGCGAGTACCGGGGAAGAGGCACGCCCCACGAGGCCATGGCTCGGAGCGGCGCGGCGGCGTTCCTGCTGGAGGACTGCCCGGGCGTGCTCGAGCCCCACGCCCCCTGGGCCCACGACGGACGGGAGGTGTCGATGCTCTTCCGGGGCCTGGTCGACCTGGACGAGGTCCGTGCGAAGATGGAGGGCGCCGGATACGGCTGGCTCCGTCTGCACGACAACGGGGTGATCCGCCGGACCTTCCCGGGCCTGGACGTCGACGAGGTCCACGTGTACAACCTCCTCCCCGGCGGCGTGAGCAAGGCCACCGCGGTCGCGGCCGACCTGGCCGACCGGCGCGTCGGCCGGGAGGAAGCCGTGGCGATCGGGGACTCGGCCTCGGACCTCGCCCTGGCGCCCCACGTGGCCGTGGTCTTCCTGGTGGCCGGCGGCACACACGCGTTGTCCGGCGCCGACGGACCCGACAACGTGCTCGTCACCGACGCTGGATACGGCGACGGTTTCGCCGAAGCGGTGCTGGGAATCCTGGGCGGCAGCTAGTGACCGGTGGGCGGGGAGCTGCGCTCGGGCTGCCGGGCCGGCCCCGACTCCTCTGCCGGGGGACGGCGCCAGCCGAACAGCGTCCGGACCGTCCCCGACCACCACGAGCCCCGACGCTCGGTGTCCCGAGCCGGGGTCGTGGCCCGAGCGACTCGCTCAGATGGGGGCGGTGGCGCCCTGTCCGCCGGCACCGGGACGGCCGGCGATCCGGCTGTCGAGGGCGGAGGCCACTGCATCCTGGTGTCCCAGGCATGGAGCATGAGGATCTTCGCGCTCGCCAGGACGGGCACGGCCAGGAGCATGCCCCACAGCCCCAGGAGCGTGCCTCCGGCCAGGAGACCGAGCATGACCGTGACCGGGTGGAGCCGCACGGTCCGGGCCACGATGTTCGGGCTGAGGATGTGGTTGTCGATCTGCTGCACGATGAGGAGCGCCATCGCCGAGCCGATCGCCAGCGGCCAGCCGGGTCGCAGGCCCAGGAGGCCCTCGGTCCCTGCCTCGGTGGTGAAGGCGATGACGACGGCCACGATCCCGCCGATGAACGGACCGATCAGCGGGATCAGGTTGAACAGGCCGGAGATCAGGCCGACGACCGCCCAGAACGGCAGCCCGACGATCCACAGACCGATCGCCGACGCGATGCCCACGAAGAGCGAGACCAGGAGCTGGCCTCGGAAGAACCCCCCGATGGCCCGACCGATCTTCTCCAACACCGACTCGACCTCGGACCGGCGGCGCACCGGGATCGTGGCCTTCAGCCCGCGTTTGAACTTCGGCAGATCCACCAACAGGTAGAACGCGATGATCGGGCCGACCACGAAGATGATGGCCAGGTCGAAGAGCCCACGAGTGAACGACAGGAGTCGGCCGAAGAAGTCCACCACGCTCTCTCCGCCCCCCGCCGGGTCCTGGACCTGGATGCCGAAGCCGGCGGCCACCTCGCCGAAGCTCTCCGTCACCCGGTCGATAAGCTCCGGGGCCGAGTCCGCGAACGCGGTGACCTGATCGGCCACGATCGGGATCGTGAACGTGAGCGCGGTCCCCACGATGGCGATCCCCACCAGGTAGGTGACCAGCGTTCCCCAGATCCGGGCGATCCCCCGGCGCTCCATCCCCGACACGATGGGGTTGAGGAGGTACACGCCGATCATGGCCACCACCAGGGGCGGGAAGATGATCCGGATCGGGTAGACCACGTAGCGGAGGAAGAAGTAGCCGAGAACCAGTCCCCCGATCAGGGCCCAGGCCACGATGCCCCACCGAGCCGCACGGATCACGAACGGCGTGCCGAGCACCCGGCTGCGGTCTTCGTCCACGGCTCAGCCGCATCATAGCGTCCCACCCCTGGCCCGACCCCCGGTCCGGCACCGCTCACGTCTCCGGATAGACTGGGCCCGTGCTCCGCAGCGTCCTCATCTCAGAGCTGCGCAGGCTGGACGACTTCCGCGAGGCTGCCGGGGACGAGGCCGTGGAACGCCTCCGCGACGCCGCCCGTCCCCTCAAGGGCTCTCGCCTCATCCACATCAGCAGCACGAGCTTCGGCGGAGGGGTCTCCGAGCTCCTGTACACACACATCCCCCTGCTGCGGGACCTGGGGATCGAGGCCGAGTGGAAGCTGCTCGAGGGGACGGAGGAGTTCTTCACGGTGACCAAGCTGGTGCACAACGCCCTCCAGGGGATGCCGGTCCCTTGGACCGACGCGTTCGAGGCCACCTATCTCAAGCGGGTCCGCGCCAACGCCGAGCGCTTCGAGGCCGAGGCCGACTTCGTGTTCGTCCACGACCCCCAACCCCTGGCCCTGCTCACCTACCTCGAGGAGTGGGGCCGCCGGACCGGGCGATGGGTGTGGAGATGCCACATCGACCTGTCGCAGCCGATGGACCAGGTCTGGTCCTTCTTCCAGCTCCACGCGAGTCGGTACGACGCCGCGGTGTTCACGATCGAGGATTTCGTCAAGCCGGGCCTCGGCCCCCGGGTGGCCATCATCCCCCCGTCGATCGATCCCCTCTCTCCGAAGAACGCCCACCTCGACCCGGAGGCCGTCGGCGAGATCCTCACGGCCTACGGCATCGACGCCGATCGGCCCCTGGTCACGCAGGTGTCGAGGTTCGATCCCTGGAAGGATCCGCTCGGGGTGATCGACGCCTTCCGGGCGGCGGAGGAGGAGATCCCCGACGCCCAGCTGATCCTGGTCGGATCCATGGCGCTCGACGACCCCGAGGCGTGGCACTTCCTGGAGCTGGCCCAGGAGCATCGCGCCGACGACCCGGACATCCACATCCTCACCAACTTCCAGGACGTGGGGCCGGTCGTGGTTAACGCGTTCCAGCGAGCCGCGGACGTGGTCGTCCAGAAGTCCATCCGGGAAGGGTTCGGCCTGACCGTGTCCGAGGGGATGTGGAAGGAACGGCCGGTGATCGGTGGGAACGTCGGCGGGATCCGGCTGCAGATCGAGGACGGGGTCACCGGCTACCTGGTCGACTCCCCGGACGAGTGCGCCCGGCGACTCGTCGAGCTGCTGCCGGACGCGAAGCGCCGAGAGGAGATGGGCCGAGCGGGACGGGAGCGTGTGCGGGAAGACTTCCTCACGCTCCGGGAGCTCACCGACTACCTCACCCTGCTCGCTTCCCTGTGAGCGCCCGCCGCATCCTGGTCGCATCCAACCGGGGACCCGTCAGCTTCACCGACCAGGACGGGGAGCTGGTGCCTCGTCGTGGGGCGGGAGGCCTGGTCAGCGCGCTGGCCCCAGCCGTGCAGGAGACCGGCGGTTTGTGGGTCGCCTCGGCCATGGACGAACCCGACCGGCGGCGAGCATCCCAGGGTCCCGACGGCAGGCTCGAGGCCGTCATCGACGACGCGACGTACCTGCTGCGCCTCCTGACCTTCGACGAGCCCACCTACGATCGCTTCTACAACGAGGTCAGCAACCGACTCCTGTGGTTCCTGCACCACTACCTGTGGGACCTGCCCCGAGCGCCGGGGCTGACGGAGGACGACCGCGAGTCGTGGGAGGCCTTCCGCCGGGTCAACCAGGCCTTCGCCGTGGCCCTGGCCGAGGAGGCCCGGGGCCAGGACGCCGCGGCCCTGGTGCAGGACTACCATCTGTCCCTCGTCCCGGCCATGGTCCGTGAGCGGGCACCCGGGATCAGGACCGCCCATTTCCACCACGTGCCGTTCGCTGCGGCCGACTATCTGCGGCTGCTGCCCCGGGAGATGCGCGAGGAGCTGCTCACCGGGCTCCTCGGCGCCGATCTCCTCGGTTTCCACACCGAACGGTGGGCCGAGAACTTCCTGGGAGCCTGCCGGGTGCTGGAGGGGGCGGACGTGCTGTGGCGCCGCCGCGCTGTGAGGTGGCAGGGAAGGATGGTGCGGGTCGGCGTCTACCCGATCGCCATCGACGCGGCCCAGCTGCGAGGCATGGCCGGCACCCCCCAGGTCCGTCGACGCCGGCGTGCGCTCGTCCGGTGGCGGGGCGATCGAAAGCTCTTGCTTCGGGTCGACCGGGCGGAGCTCTCGAAGAACATCCTGCGAGGGTTCCTGGCCTTCGAGGCCTTCCTCCGAGCCAGGCCGGCGTGGAAGGGTCGCGTGGTGTTCCTGGCGCTCCTCCAGCCTTCTCGCCGAGCCGTCGCGGAGTACCGGGCGTACTCCAGGGAATGCGTGGGGGAGGCCGACCGGATCAACGAGGAGCTCGGGACCGCCGACTGGAAGCCCATCGAGGTGCGCATGAGCCACGACTACGACCGGGTCCTGGCGGCCTACGGGATCTACGACGCGCTCATGGTGAACCCCGTGTTCGACGGGATGAACCTGGTGGCCAAGGAAGGGCCATTGCTGAACCGGACCGGCGGGGCGCTGATCCTCTCCCGAACCGCGGGGGCACACGCCGAGCTGGGCCGCGCCGCCATCGGCGTCGACCCGGTCGACGTGGCCGGGACGGCCGAGGCCATCGCCGAGGCCCTGGAGATGCCGGAGGAGGATCGGGCCGCCCGCGCGGCGGCGCTCCGCCGCGCCGCGGGCTCCCGCACGCCGATGCAGTGGGCGGGGCGCCAGCTCCGCGACCTGGAGCGGATCAGCGGGGGCTGAGCAGGCTCTCCAGCAGCTCGACCAGGGACGAGGGCCCCCCGACCACGAGGTCGGCGGCCTCCAGGACCGCGTCGGGGGTCCCCTCCGACCGCACCGCGATGGTGATGCCGACGCTGCCCTCCTGCCGGCGTCGCGTCACCGCGTGGAACGCCTCGACATCCGGGAGGTCGTCCCCGGCGTAGAGGACCCCCGTGAGCCCGTGCTCGGAGGCGACCCGCTCCACCACGTCACCCTTCGAGGGTCCGCGTTCGGGTGCCACCTCGACCACCCGCTTCCCCTCCAGCAGCCGCATCTCGGTCCCATCGATCGCGGACGTGAGCGAGTCCAGCAGGACCGAGCGAGCCGCCTCCGGGTCGGGGGCGGCCCGGTAGTGGATCGAGGCGTGGAAGCCCTTGGCCTCCACCCGGGCCCCCGGCACGGAGGCGGCCGCGCGCTCCAGGGCGGGGAGGAGGCGCTCCATGCTCTCGAGCATCCCGGCGGCGTGTGGATCGAGCGGGCCCGTCTCGTCCTCGAGCCCATAGAGCCCGAAGCACCGCACCCCGGCGGGACGGCCGAGGCGCCCGGCCAGGGGGCGGGCCCGACGGCCCGAGACCACGGCGACCACGGCGAACGCCGCCGCCAGGGACGTCAGGACCCGGGTGGCCCCCTCGACCGGCCGGGCGTCCCTCGGATCCGGCACGATCTCCGCCAGCGTCCCATCGAAGTCGAGGAACAGCCCAGAGGTCCCGGGGCTCGCCCGAAGCCGCTCCAGCACGTCCGTGGTCACCGCCGGCCAAGCCTAGCGGGGTCCTCCTGGAGACGCCCTGCTACACTCGCCGCCGCCGTGCGCCGCGCCGCGCTCCTGTTCCTGCCGATCGCGCTCCTCCCGTCGTGCGGGAGCGACCGGGTCCCGCTCTCCTACTCGCTGGAGCCGGGCCTCCGTCTCGAGCACCGACTGACGCTCCGAGCCGACGTCACCCGGACGCTGTCCGGGGAGACCCGCGAGCAGCGGGTGGAGGCCTCGTTCCGGGCCACCCAGGATCTCCTCGGCCCCCTCGAGGGTGGCGGAGTGGAAGCGGCCATCTCCCTGGTCCCCGAGGGGCTCGAGGTCGACGGCCGGCCGGTCGACATCGGGCCGGCCCAGGAGTTCACGGTGCGGCTCGGGCCCGACGGCCGTGTGGTGGCCGTCCAGGTGGCCGCGGGAGAGGAGACCGAGGTCCTGGAGCCGGTGGCGATCGAGCGGCTCCTCCCCCGCCTACGACCCGTCCTGCCGGGTCGACCGGTGGCACCGGGCGACTCGTGGCGATCCGACACCGACTTCACCGACGAGCAGGGCCGGTTCTCGCTCACCACGCGTTCCCGCCTGACGCAGCTCGGCGTGGTCGGGGGGCGGGAGGCCGCCCTGGTGCGCACCACGTACGAGTCCCCGGTGGACCGACAGGAGGTGTTCGCCAACGCCGTGGCCGACGTGCGCGGCTCCGACGTCGGCGCGCAGGAGGCGTGGTTCGCGCTCGAGGGCTATCTGCTTCGCGCCGTGGGCGACTCGGTGGGAACGTACCGGGTCACGTTCACGCCTCCGACCGAGGAGGAAGAACTGGCGCCGGTGCGTGGAGCCCTGACCGTGCGGCTGCACCTCGAGATGCAGCTCCTGTCGGCGGCGTCGGGCGCCTAGCGGGCCTCGCCCTGGGCCGCGGCATAGTCCTCACCGACGATCACCGTGACATCGACCTGTGCATCGGGGGCGGTGTCCATGAGCTCGGCACCGGGGAAGTACGTATCTCGGAGGACCGCCGCGTCGGCCTCGAACCGACGCTTGTAGAAGATCTCGGTGACCTCGTACGGCTTGTTCTGGGCGTCCCCGAACGTCTGCACGTCGTAGCCGTCGTCCTGGAGCGCCTCGCCGGTGCTCTCGGCCAACCCCGAGATGTCCGTCCCGTTCAGCACCTGGATCCTGATGTCGCCGGGCTCGTTGGTTGCCGGCTCCTGCGGCTCCGTGGTCACGTCGGGCGCCGGGGACGTGCCCGTGGCCGGGGGCGGCGTGGTCTGGGTGGGCGTGATCGGCGCGGCCTCTCCGCCGGAGGGGAACGCCTTGGACAGGACGAAGATGCCCAGCGCGAGCGCCGCGATGACGAGGAGGGCTCTCAACCCTGCGGTCGCCAACGAGAGGAAGAAGCTCCCTCCGGATGATGGCTCATGCCTGCCAGCCAATCCTCCTCCGAGTTATCGCCCAAGTCCGAGGTCCCGGGCGAACCGCTGCCGACGGCGGGCGGTCCGCAGGCGGCCCAGCCGCCTGACGAGCATCGGATCGTACCGTAGCGCCTCCGGGGAGTCGATGAGCTCGTTCAGCAACTGATAATAGCGTGCCGACGACAACCCGAGCCGGGTCCGGATGGCCCGGTCCTTGGGGCCCGGGCTCTGCCACCACCCGCGCTCGAAGTCGAGGATCGCGCGCGAGCGAGCATCAAGCGTCGAATCGTCGTCCATGGGCGTCTTCCCGAGCATAGGTGCGCGATATGGGCGGTTCAAGGATTTCCTAGGGGAAGAGTCCGCGGGTCGTGTGGGCCTCCGCGACCCGCTGCACGCCGAGGATCGTGGCCGCCTGTCGCATGGTGACCTTCCGGTCCTCCGCGAGCTCGAGCACGCCGACGTAGGACTCCTCCATCACCCGGCGGAGCCGGGCGTTCACCTCGTCGGCGGTCCAGAAGTAGGCCTGCAGGTCCTGCACCCACTCGAAGTAGGAGACCGTGACCCCCCCGGCATTGGCCAGGATGTCCGGCACGACGTGGACGTTCCGTTCGTGGAAGATCTCGTCGGCCTCCGGCGTGGTGGGGCCATTGGCCGCCTCGACCACGATCCTGGCCTTGGTGCTCTCGGCGTTGTCCTCGGTGAGCACTCCTTCCAGCGCCGCGGGGATCAACACGTCGCACTCGAGCTCGAGCAGCTCCTCGTTGGTCACCGCCTCACCACCGTCGTAGCCCGCCACGGTGCGGGTCTCGGCGTGGTGCGCGGCCAGACCGACCGGGGAGAGCCCTCGCGGGTTGTACACCGCTCCGCCGACGTCGCCGACGCCCACCACGATGCAGCCCTGCTCGCTGAGCATCTGGACCACCGGGCCCCCCACCTTCCCGTAGCCCTGGACGACGACCCGGGCCTCGTCGACGGGCATCGCCAGGTTCTTCAGGGTGGACACCGTGACGTACATGACGCCGCGGGCCGTGGCGGCCCGTCTCCCGGCCGAGCCGCCCACCGCCAGGGGCTTGCCGGTCACCACGCCGGGGACCGAGTAGCCCGAGTTCATGGAGTACGTGTCCATGATCCAGGCCATGATCTGCTCGTCGGTGCCCACGTCCGGCGCCGGGATGTCACGCTCCGGCCCGATCAGCGGAAGGATCTCGAACGCGTAGCGTCGGGTGAGGGCCTCCAGCTCGCGGGGGGAGAGCTCCTTCGGGTTCACCACCACGCCGCCCTTGGCCCCCCCGTACGGGATCCCGACCACGGCGCACTTCCATGTCATCCACATGGCCAGCGCCTTGACCTCCTCGAGGTTCACGCTGGGGTGGTAGCGGATCCCACCCTTCGACGGACCCCGAGATGTGTTGTGGTGCACGCGGTATCCGGTGAATCCCCGAACCGAGCCGTCGTCCATCCGGATCGGCACCGAGACGATCAGGGCGCGCTTCGGGCTCCGCAGCACCTCGTGGACGTTGGGATCCAGGTTCATGATCCTGGCGGCCTGGTCGAGCTGGGCCAGGGCTTGGTCCCACGCACTTCCGCTCACCCGCGACTCCTCGTCTCGATCGGGGGCCCCAGGGTATACCGGAGGAACCCTCACCGATCTGCATCGGCAGAATCGACAGCTTCGAAAAGGCTCAGCGCCGGCGAGGTTCAGCCTCGCGTGGCCCGCCTCTGGGGCCCTCGACGAGCTCGGGGTCCCCGATCCGCCCGTCGGCCATCCGGAGCACGAGGTCGAACCCACGAGCCACGACCTCGTCGTGGGTGGCCACCAGGCAGCATGTCCCTCCCTGGGCGGCCTTCCGGAGCGCCTGGATGACGGCCCCGGCCCAGCCCGTGTCCTGGTGGCCGGTGGGCTCGTCGGCGAGGAGGACGCGAGGGGACAGGACCAGGGCCCGAGCCAGCGCGGTGCGCTGCTGTTCGCCGACGGAGGTCTCCCTGGGCGGCCGGTCCTGGAGCCCGGTAAGCCCGAGCTGCTCCAGCAGATCGTCAACGCGCTCGCCGAGGTCCTCGAGCCGCCCCGCCAGCCGGGCCGGATATTCCACGTTGGCCCGGACCGACAGCTCGTCGAGCAGGCCCAGTCGTTGGGGCAGGATGGCCATGGTGCTCCAGGGCGGGGCGGCGCCCACCGACGTCCCGTCACTCCACACCACCCGCCCAGCGTCGGCCTCCTCCCATCCACCGATCAGGTTGAGCAGCGTGGTCTTGCCGGATCCGGAGCGCCCCACCAGCCCCACGATGCGACCCGCGTGCAGGGCCGCCGTGACGGCGCGCACGGCTCGGACGACCTCCTCGCCCCGCCGGTACGACTTGCTGACGTCGTCCACCTCGATCAATGCCTCCCCGTCCTCCTCGGGAACGGGCGTCTGGGGCTCGGGGGCACGGTCGGTCGGCCGAGCGAACGGGGAGCCCGGGGTCCCCGGATCGGCGAAGCGAGAGAGCGCTCTCGTCGCCGCGCGGCCCCTCGCCGACGACGAGCCGCGGCCGCGCTTCGGCCGGCCGTGCTCCAGTTCCAGCACCTCATCGGAGATCCGGCGCAGGCTGGGGTCGTGGGTGGCCACCACGAACGTCACGCCCGCCTCCACCACACGGTGGATGGTCTCCAGCAGGGCGCGAGCCGACCCGGAGTCGAGCTCGGCCGTGGGCTCGTCGGCCACGATCACGTCCGTCCCGGCCATGAGCACCTGGGCGAACGCCGCGCGCTGCTGCTCCCCTCCGGCCAGCGCCTCGGGGAGATGATCCAGTCGGTGGGACATGCCCAGGTCCTCGATCAGCTCGGCGCCCTCGATCAGGGGCGGGCGGGTGGCCCGGCGGGCGGCCAGACGGAGGTGCTCCCCCACGGTGAGGTACGGAAGGAAGTTGTCAGAGGGGCGCTGGAAGACGAACCCCACGTGTCGGCGCCGGAGTCGGCGCAGGCGGATGCCCGATGCCCGCTCGACCCGAGTTCCCGACACCTCCACGCTCCCCGAGTCGGGCCGGTCGAGGCCTCCGAGGAGCCGCAGCAGCGTGGACTTGCCGCTCCCGGACGGCCCCACGACCGAGGAGAGCGCCGCGGGGGAGAACGAAGCCGTGACGCCGGCCAGGGCCCGGACCTCGCTGGTCGGGGTGCGGTAGGTCTTCACCACGTCGACGCATCGCGCCACCCAGGTCCTACTCGGCAACGCGCATCACCTCACCGAGATGCGCCACGCGGGCTCGACGGCTGGCGATGGTCGCCCCCAGCACCGAGACGGCCGCGAGAGCCACCGCCACGAGGAGCAGGCGAGTCCCGGGGATCTGTACGACCGGCGCCGGGGGGATCGCCTCGAGGGGATCGAGCCGAGGGACCATGAGGAACGACGCCGCGAGGGCCAGGCCGACGCCCAGCGCGGCGGCGGCCGCGAGCATCGATCCGAGCTCGATGATCAGGGAGCGACGGTGCTCGCCGGCGTCCATGCCCATCCGGAGCGACAGCCCGTAGCCCACCACCTGGGAGCGCTGTCGGGCCTGGAGGTAGACAAGGATCGCCGCCAGGACCAGCACCGCGGTGGCCAGCCCCAGCGCATTCAACACGAGGAACGTGTCGATCACGGCGGCGACGTAGGGGATGTCCTCCACCTCGGCGGCCGAGGTCACCTGGAAGGCAGGGACGTTGAGACCGCTGAGCACGCGCAGCGCCTCCGGCCGGTTCGCTCGCACCCACAGCTCCGTGATCGAGTTCGAGCCTCGAAGGATGGAGCCCGACCCGCCGGCTGCCGAGACCAGGGCGTCCGAGTCTGCCACGAGCAGCGGCCGCTCCGAGACCATCCCCGGGAACGCGACTGCGGTGGCGACCACCTCGACGGGGATCCTCGTTCTCGCCACCTCGATCGCGCCGACATCGATCGAGGCCGGCCCGGCCACGACCACGGGGAGCCCAAGTGGACCCGGCGCTCTGAGGCCGGCGGTGATCTCCTCCAGCGGACGATCCGAGAACGTCTCGTTCCAGTATGCGGCGGACGCCAGGGTCTCGACGTCGACCGCCAGCAGGTCGAACGTCCGGTTGGACGGGAGGACCGTTCCTGCCCTGGGCCGCCTGGTGACCTTCGTGATGGGCACCTCCGCGTCCGAGGGGATCTCGGTCTCCTCGGCCACCCAGGCCTGGACCTCGCTGCCGACGAAGATCCTCGCCTTTGCCTCCACCGCTCTCTCCAGCGACCCGACCACCATCTGAGCCTGCACGAACACGCCGAGGCAGAGGGCCGAGGCGGCCACCAGGAGCACCGCCAGGTCCGGCGCCCCCGCCAACCGATGGACGGCGAGGTACGGGGCGGGGGCGAATCGGCCGCTCCGCTCCCGCAGCGACCTCGATCCTTCACGGAACAGACGAGCGCCGAGGAGGGCCGCGCCCCCGATCAGCGCCACCGGGAACAGAAGCAGGTACAGGCTCGGCCGGCCGCCCGCCCGGTCGGGGACCAGGGTGGTCCCGCCGGAGCCGAGCCTGGCCACCGAGAACGCCGCCAGGCCGAGCAGGGGGATCTCCCACGGGGCCCGAGCTACCGTGGCCAATCGCGAGCGATGCTCGCCGACGTGGCCGACCATCGAGGCCGCCGACACCAACCCCACGACGACCACCGCCAGGAGGGCGGCCAGCACGCCTCCTCGCACGGCCGTCGAGATGGCGCTCGGAGCCAGCGGGGCGTCCGCGCCGAAGAGCGCGGCCAGCACCACGGCCAGCACCAGGCCGGCCGCCGCGCCGCCCACGCTCGGGAGGATCGCCTCGATGGCCGCCTTAGCCCCGCCGGCCACCGGACCGGTTCCGTGGGCGAACAGAAGGCGCCACTCCGTCCGTCTGGTGGCCAGCCCGAAGTAGGCCGCGCCGGCCAGGACGGCGAGTCCGACCGCCACGGCCGCCGCGCGAAGGAGGCGCCCGGGCGCCTCCACGGCGGCGATCCGGTCCTGCGCCTGGGAGACCACGGCACCGATGCCGGATGAGAGGGTGACCCCCTCGCCGGTGGCGGTTCCCGAGCAGCAATCCATGACCCTGCCCGTGGACGTCCCGGGGCGGCCCATGTCCTCCCGGAGACGGCGCACAAAGCCGCGCAGGTCTCGGGCGCCGTCGAGATTCAACGTCGCCGTCGGTTCGAGCGGGGCCTGCCACAGGAACGTCGCCGTCCCTGCCCCAAGCTCCTCCGACAGCTCGAGCATGCGATCGCGATCGAAGAGCACGAACTGCGGGGGGGGCGCGCAGTCCTGGCACTGCGGATAGATCTCCGTGGCCCACTTCAGCCAATAGCCGGTGCGGGGACGCGAGTACAGCGCCTCGTACACCCCGCCGACCCGCTCCATCGCGGATCCGCTCGATCCCTCCAGGAAGATCCGGTCGCCCGGCTCGATCCCCAGGGCGTCGGCGATGAGGTCGGGGAGGAGCGCCCCCGAGCCCGACGAGCCCCGGACGACCCGCACGTGCTCGGCGGCACCGGAGCCCGCGAACAGGATGCCGGAACGGAAGTGTGCCGGGTCGGCCGCCGGGGAGACGGCGACGGAGGGGCCCATCACGGTGGCCACGGTGGGCCCGAGATGTGGATCGGGGGAGGTGAGCTGCGAGAACACCTCGCCCCGGAGCTCGTGCAGTCTGGCCGGTTCCCCGGAGCCGCCGGGGGCCGCCATGTCCAGCGGCAGGCCGCCGCTCCGGTAGGTGACCCCCGCGCCGTACCGCGTGACCAGCGGCTCGGCGATCTCGGCCTCCACCAGGGTGCTGGCCGAGGCCGAGAGGAACAGTGGGTAGGCGGCCAGAGCCAGGGCCAGGAGGAGGGCCGCCACCGCGAGCGCGGCCAGCGAACCCGGATAACGGATCAGGAGGAGCGGCGCCTTGGCCACCACCGGGTTGGGGCCGCGGCGCCACCCGCCGGGGGGCCTGCTCATCCCCTGGTCGGCAGCGCGAGCGTCGCCCGCGTCCGAATGTCCCGCATGCACCCTCGTGATACGCGCTCCACTCCGATGACGGATGGTGGGACCGCCGGCCGAGCGGCCGGGGACCGGAGCTGGCGGCGGGATTCGAACCCGCGACCTAGCGATTACAAATCGCTTGCGCTACCGGACTGCGCCACGCCAGCGCCTCGATTCTACCGAGGGAGCGTGGCCTCGACCCCGGCGGTGACGGCCGATTCGTCAGGCCCCCGTCGCCCGGCGCCGTCTCGGACCCCCGCCTGGTCGCGGAGATGGAGCTCGACCTTGCGCTTGATCCGCTGGATGGCGTTGTCGATCGACTTGACGTGGCGATCGAGATGCTGGCCGATCTCCTGATAGGACTTTCCCTCCACGTACATGTGCAGCACCTCGGCCTCGAAGTCGGAGAGGATCTCCGCGAAGGCGAGCTTCATGCTTCGAAGCTCGTCGTGGGCGATCACGAGATCGGCCGGATCGGGGGCCCGGACGTTCTCCAGGACGTCCTGGAGGGACCAGTCCGGGTCCTCCTCCCCGGCGATCGGCTTCGACAGAGAGACGTACGTGTTGAGCGGACCGTGCTTCTGCCTGGTGGCCGTCTTGACCGCAGTGATGATCTGCCTGGTGACGCACAGCTCCGCGAACGCCCGGAAGGAGGCCTCGCGATCGGGGACGTAGTCGCGGATCGCCTTGTAGAGCCCGATCATGCCCTCCTGCACGATGTCGTCCTTGTCCGCGCCCACCAGGAAGTACGACCGGGCCTTGAGCCTGGCGAAGTTCCGGTATCGGATGAGGAGGGTGTCGACCGCGTCCTGACGGCCGTCGTGATACATGGCCACGAGCTCCTCGTCGGTCAGGTGACCGAGGTCCTGCGGGACGCTCACCCGCTCGCGTGTGGACAAGGTCGCGCCATCTCCTTTCCTGGGCGACCCTCTTCGCGCCGCGGGCGGGCGCCGAGGGGGCCGACTCCATTATTCCCGCCGGACGGCCACTCATGCAAGGGTTCCGCAGGGGATCCAACCGGACATAGGACGCGAAACGGGCTCAGGACTCCTGCTCCCCCTGTCTCATCGCGTATCCGAACAGGGCCACCCCCGTGGCCACGGAGACGTTCAGGGAGGCGACCCGGCCCCGCATCGGGATCGCTACCAGCTCGTCGCACGTCTCACGGACCAGCCGGGACAACCCCTGCCCCTCGGAACCGACCACCAGCGCCAGGGGACCTGCCGGCCGTCGGGTCTCGGCGATCGTTCTCCCGGCCTCCTCGTCCAGGCCCACGACCCAGAAGCCGGCATCCTTGAGGCGGCCCAGCGCCCGGGCCAGGTTCGCCACCTCGGCCACGGGAAGGAGGAGCAGCGTCCCCGCCGAGGCTCGAACGGCCGCCTTCGTGAAGCCCGCGCCTCGCCGGCGTCGCACGATCAGGGCGTCGGCGCCGGCGGCCTCGGCGGTGCGGGCGATCCCCCCGAGGTTCTGGGGGTCGGACACGCCGTCGAGGGCCACGACCAGCGCTTCCTCTCTCCACGTCCTTCGAGCCAGATCCGACTCGGTGAGTCGGCGGGGCGGGCGGATCAGGACGGCCACTCCCTGATCCCTGACGCCGCCGGCCAGCTCCGCCACTTCCCGGGCCTCGGCCCACCGGATGGCGACGCCTGCCGCTCGAGCGGCGTCGAGGAGCTCCCGCAACCCCGCGGTTCGCCGCGTGCCCGAGGCCACGATCAACTCGGTCGCCGCGCCCGACCGCACGGCCTCGAGGGCCGGCCGTCGCCCGACCACCGCTCCGCGGCCGGCGTCCCGTCCGCGGCCGGTCCCGACGGTCATGCCGGCCGGAGCACGGCCAGGGCCAGGCACCCAACCCCGTCGCCCGTCAGCCCGAGTCCCTCCGGCCGCGTGGCCTTGACGCTGACGCGACTGGGATCGACCCCGAGCGCCGCGGCAAGCACCGCGCGTATCTCGCCCCGCCGAGACTCCAGCCGCGGGCGCTCGGCCAGCACGACGAGATCGCATGCCTCCGGCGTCAGCCCGGCCTCGAGCACCAGGGCGACGGTTCGTCCCAGGAGCTCGGGACCGGGGATCCCGACGACGCCGGGATCGGTGTCCGGGAAGTACTGCCCGATATCGCCCAGCGTCGCCGCCCCCAGCAGCGCGTCGGCCAGCGCGTGGCAGACCACGTCGCCGTCGGAGTGCCCGGCCAGCCCGGGCTCTCCGGGGAACGCCACGCCACCGAGGACGAGCGGACGATCCGGGTCCCGGGGGTGGGAGTCGAACCCCAGGCCGAACCGCGGCTCACGCACGGGCTCGGGCCAGGATCGAGGCCACCGGCAGATCCTCGGGCCTGGTGATCTTGATGTTGGACGGGTCGCCGGGCACCGCGGCCACCCGGAACCCGACCCGCTCCAAGAGCGCCGCGTCGTCGGTCGCAGTGAAACCGTCCGCCTCGGCCGCCCGGTGCGCGCCGACCAGGGCCTCCCGCCGGAACGCCTGAGGGGTCTGGACGAGGACCAGCCCCTCCCCGGGGACGGTCTCCGTCACCATTCCGTCGTCGACCCGCTTCACGGTGTCGGGGAGCGGCACCGCCGGCACGGCCCCGTCCGCTCCGACCAGGCCGTCGAGGACGGCCTCGAACAGTTCCGGGATTGCGAAGGGACGGGCCACGTCGTGGCAGACGACGACGTCGAGGGCCTCGGGGAGAGCGACCAGCCCACGGCTGACGGAAGACTGTCGGGTGTCGCCGCCCCCGACGACCTCGACGAGCTTCGGGCGAGGCCCGGCGATCGACCGGGCTCGGCCCTCCCATCCTTCAGGGGCAACCACCACGCAGGCCTCGATCCGAGGACATGCCTCCACGGACGAGAGGGCCAACTCGAGCAGAGTTCGACCCTCGACCAACGCGAACGCCTTCGGATCACGGCCGGCCAGCCGCTCCCCCCGGCCACCGCCAAGCAGGAGCGCGCCGGCGCCCATTCACTCCCCCAGGCGGGCGAACACCATCCGTCCCGAGGCCGTCTGGAGGATGTTCGTCACCACCGAGCGAACCTCCCTCCCGACCAACCGGGCTCCACCGTCCACCACGACCATGGTGCCGTCCTCGAGGAAGCCCACGCCCTGCCCCTGCTCGCGGCCCTCTTTGGTCAGCCGCACCGTGAGCTCCTCGCCGGGCATCACCGGGGTCCGAAGCGCCTCGGCCAGGGCCGCGATCGAACGTGTCGGCACGTCGAGCGCCTGGGCCACCTTGACCAGGTTCACGTCGCCGGTGACCAGGGCCGCCCCGCGCTCCCGGGCCAGGCGGACCAGGGCCGTGTCGACCTCCCCGACGTCCTCGACGCCCGCCAGGACCACCTCGACTGCCGGATGCCGCTGAAGCTCCCGCAGGATGTCCAGCCCTCGCCGGCCGCGGGCGGCCCGGCTCGGCTCGCCGGAGTCGGCGATCACCCGCAGCTCCGAGAGCACTCCCCGGTGCACCATGAGGGTTCCCCCAAGGAACCCCGCGTCGACGACTTCCCGGATCCGGCCGTCGATCAGGGCGCTGGTGTCCAGGACGTTGACCTCGCCGGCCCGGACGCCGAACGAGCGCGTCTTCAGCCCGAACAGCCCGAAGATCTCGTCTCGCTTCGCTCGACCGGCTCGGTAACCCACGTACGCGAGGACCACGGTGACCAGGGCCGCCGTCGGATAGGCCACGGTGAGCGGGAACCGGAAAGCCAGCAGCGAGATCAGCACGGCGATCACGAGACCGAGGATCAGCCCCAGGACGCCGGCCAGCAGCTCGGACGCGGGCATCCGCTGGAACTCACGCTCAACCGCGGACACGGCCACCATGGCCCGGCGCCCGATCACGCCGCCCAGGACGTAGCCGACCAGGCTCCCCAGAACCACCGCGAGGAGCAGCCTGCTGCCCTCGAGATCGGCTGCCTCGGCCAGCTGCCATCCCCCCGCCGTGAACAGGCCCACCAGCACGAAGCGAACGATCTCGACGAAGGCGCGGTGCGGACCTCGTGAAGGACCGGGCTCGACGCTCACGGCCCCACGGTGCCCCGCCCGGCGGGCGAGTGCAAGCCTCTTAGACCGTGGGCTGAAGGACGACCGAGTGAGCCTCTTCGAGGACCTTGTCGATCATGCCCTCGGCCTTCTCCTCGGTCGCGTCGACAGCGAAGACGAGCTCCGACACCAGGATCTGCCGTGCCTTGGCCAGCATGCGCTTCTCGCCGGCGGACAGGCCCTTCTCGGACTCGCGGATCGAGAGGTTCCGGACGACCTCGGCCACCTGATAGACGTCGCCGGAGCGGATCTTCTCGATGTTGGTCTTGTATCGGCGGCTCCAGTTCGACGGCATCCGCGACTCGTCCTCCCGGAGCACGTCGAGTACCTTCTTGACCTCCCGCCTGCTCACCACCTCGCGGAGGCCGACCTCCTCGGTGCTGTCCACCGGCACCATCAGCGTCAGATCTCCGTACGCCAGCCTGAGGACGAGGTACTTCTTCTTCTCTCCGAGGAATTCCCTGGTGGTGACGCTCTCGATGACCGCGGCCCCGTGATGGGGATAGATGACCTTGTCGCCCTTTCGAAACACGGCACTCCTTTGTGGCGTCAGCCCTGCGTCGGCGCGTTCTGTCCCGCGAGATGTCCGGCGGGCCCTTGCGAGGTTTTCATTGTACCAGGGGATCGAGGGTGCCGCAACTCAAAACCGCTGGTCACAGGGCACATTTCACGCTGCCGGCCCCGTCGTGGCGGCCTCCGTGGCGCCGGTGCCCGAGACGCCCCGGCGGCCCGATCTCCCTCCCGCTCCTGCCCACGACAGAGCGTCGCCCAGGCGCCGGACCCGGACCACCCGGACGCCCTGGGGCGGGTCGGCATCCCCGGCGCAAAACACCGTTCGGATCCCCGCCGCGGCGGCGGCCGCCAGCCGGAGCCCCAGCCCCGGCGGCGGCCGAACCGCTCCCGTCAGGCTGACCTCGCCGGCGAACGCCGTGCGTGGGGGCGGGGCGACGCCGCTGGCCGACGAGGCCAGAGCCGCCGCCACGGCGAGGTCCGCCCCGGGGTCGTCCACT
>JBOGWD010000434.1:0-9266 GCA_050693275.1 Actinomycetota bacterium
TCGACCCGTCGATGATGTCGTCGGGGTCGGCCTCGTACTGGTCGTGGCCGAGGTTGCCCTTGAGCTTGTCGACCTCACCGTCCGTAGCCACCAGGCAGTCGTTCTCGCTGGCGCCGATCAGCACGTCACGGCCCGGCCCCCCCACCAGGAGATCGTTGCCGATCTCCCCGTTGAGACGGTCGTTGCCCTCCTCGCCGAAGACCTTGTCGTTCCCCCGCCAGGCGTGGAACTCGTCGTCGCCGGGACCGCCGTAGAGCCGGTCCATCCCGTTGCCCCCGAAGATCACATCATTGCCGCCCCGGCCGTACACGACGTCGTTCCCCTCGTCGGGGCAGATGACGTCTCGCTTCTTCGTGCCCTTGATCACGTCGGGCCCGTCGTCGCCGACCTTGGTGCAGGGCGGGTATCCGGGGGCCGGAGGCTGGCCCACCGTGGGCGCCCACGCCTCGGTCTGACCGACGAGGAACAGGCCGACCAGGCCGGCGGTGAGAGTCAGGAACCGCAGGCTGTGCCGTCTCGCGCTCATGTCACGGGTTTCGGCATGGATCGGAATAGACCTTAGTGGGCCGGAGCTCCTACGAGTAGTACTCGACGATCAGCCGCTCATCGACCTCGGCCGGGAGGGGGATCTCGGCCCGCTCCGGCCATCGGGCCAGCCGGCCACTGGAGCTGTCGCCGTCGCGCTCGAGATAGGCGGGCGGATCGGGCTGGAGCTCCAGGGCCTCGCGAACCCCGATCAGCGCCCTGGATCGCTCCGTGAGCTCGAGCTCCTGGCCCGGCCGCACGCCGGCGCTGGGGACGTTGACCCGCCGGCCGTCGACCTTGACGTGCCCGTGGGACACGAGCTGTCTCGCCTGGCGCAGGGACAGGGCCCATCCCATCCGGAGGGCCACGGCGTCGAGGCGGGTCTCCAGGAGCCGCAGCAGCTCCTCGCCGGTCACCCCTCGCTTCCGGTTGGCCTGGGCGAAGTACCGCCGGAACTGACGCTCCCCGATCCCGTACATCGCCCGGAGCTTCTGCTTCTCCATCAGCCTGAGGTGATACTCGGTCTCCCGGCGGCGGGCCCGGCCGTGCTCGCCGGGCGGGTAGGGGCGCTTGTTCACGGGGCAGTTGGGGCGGCCGCAGATCGACACGCCCAGCCGCCGGCACATCCGATGCCTCGGTCCGAACTTCCTCACGGCCGTACAGACTACCCGGCCGGAGCCTCTCCTGACGACCGACTTGAGGCCGGCCACCCCCTCGGGCCAGACTGGCCTCGATGCGCCGGCTCCTCCTGGCCTCCCCGCTGGCCCTGCTGGGGGCCTCCTGCGGCCGGCTCGACGCCGCCACCAGGCAGGGGCGGGAGATCGAGGGCCTGTGGGAGGTGTTCCTGTGGGCCGGCATCGGGGTGGCCGGTGTCGTCTACGGGCTCATCATCTGGTCGACGATCCGGTACCGGCGGCGCCGGGGCGACGACGACCTCCCGCCGCAGTTCCGGGAAAACGTGGCCCTGGAGATCGGGTACACGGTCCTGCCCATCCTCCTGGTGGCCGGGCTCTTCCTGCTCACGTATCGGGCCGAGACCGCGGTCGAGGGCCTCGATCCGCGGCCGGCGGCAACCGTCAGGGTCGAGGCCTTCAACTGGTCGTGGCGGTTCACCTACGAGGACACCGGGGTGGCCGTGTTCGGCACGGCGGATGATCCGCCCGAGGCGGTGCTCCCTGCGGGCCTGCCGGTCCGGATCGTGCTCACGTCCACGGACGTGATCCATTCCTTCTTCGTCCCGGACTTCCTGTTCAAGCGGGACGCGATCCCCGGACGGACCGGCAGCTTCGACCTCACGATCGACCGGCCGGGGCGGTACGAGGGGCGGTGCGCCGAGTTCTGTGGGCTGGACCACTGGCGGATGCGGTTCACGATCCGGGCCGTGCCCCAGGCGGAGTTCGAGGCCTGGATCGCCACGCAGGCGGAGACGGCGTGACCGCGATCGTCGCGAGGACCGATCGCCCTCCGCCACCTCCCGGTGCCCTGACCTGGCTCACCACCACCGATCACAAGCGGATCGGGATCCTGTACATGGTCACGACGTTCGGCTTCTTCGTGATCGCCGGGCTGTTCTCGCTGGTGATGCGGGCAGAGCTGGCGGCTCCGGGGCTCCAGGTGGTCGGCGTCGAGACCTACAATGAGCTCTTCACGATCCACGGCACCGCCATGATCTTCCTCTTCGTGGCGCCGTTCGGCATCGGCCTGGCCAACTACCTCCTCCCCCTCCAAGTCGGCGCGCCCGAAATGGCGTTCCCGCGGCTGAACGCAATCTCCTACTGGCTGTTCCTGGCGGGTGGCCTCCTCGTGTTCGCGGGCTTCGGCACCGGGACCGGGGCGGCGGACGCGGGATGGACCGCCTACGTGCCGCTCGCCGAGACGAGGTACACGCCCGGACCCGGGCTCGACCTGTGGATCGTGGGGCTCCTGCTCACCAGCGCCTCGAGCATCATGGGAGCGATCAACTTCATGGCCACGGCCATCCTGCTGCGGGCCCCCGGCATGAACATGTGGCGGCTCCCGCTGTTCACCTGGACGGTCCTGGTGAACTCGCTCCTGATCCTGGTGTCCTTCCCTCCGCTGGCCACCGCGTTCACGATGCTGTTCGTGGACCGGCGGCTCGGAGGCGTGTTCTTCGACCCGGCGGCCGGGGGCAGCCCGATCCTCTACCAGCACCTGTTCTGGTTCCTGGGCCATCCCGAGGTGTACATCATGATCCTGCCGTTCTTCGGGGTGATCAGCGAGATCGTGCCGGTGTTCAGCAGGAAGCCCCTGTTCGGCTACGTCGGGCTGGTCCTGGCTACGCTGGCCATCGCCGGGCTCTCCATGGGGGTGTGGGCCCACCACATGTTCACCACCGGGGCCGTGTCGAACCCGTTCTTCGCCGGGATGTCGTTCCTGATCGCCGTGCCGACGGGCATCAAGTTCTTCAACTGGATCGGGACGATGTGGCGCGGGAAGCTCACGTTCCCGACGCCGATGCTGTTCGCCATCGGCTTCCTCCTGAACTTCCTGCTCGGGGGCATCACCGGGGTGATGGTGGCCGCACCGCCGCTCGACTTCCACGTCCAGGACACCCATTTCATCGTGGCCCACTTCCACTACACGATCATGGGCGGGAGCGTGTTCGCCATCTTCGCCGCGATCCACTTCTGGTGGCCGAAGTTCACGGGGTGGCGGCTCCGCGAGGGCCTGGGGAAGGCGACGTTCTGGATGATGTTCGCCGGATTCAACCTGACCTTCTTCCCCATCCATCTCCTCGGGCTGCGGGGGATGCCCCGCAGGGTCGCCGACTACCTCCCCGCCGACGGGTGGACCGGGTTGAACGTCCTGGCCACGGCCGGGTCGGCGCTCCTGGCCCTGTCGGTGGCGGCCTTCCTGGCCAACGTGGTCCTCTCGCGCCGGCGCCGCGAGCCGGCCGGGCCGGATCCCTGGGGCGGGAACTCCCTGGAGTGGACCACGTCCTCGCCGCCCCCGGAGCACAACTTCGAGGAGCTGGCGCCGATCCGATCCGAGCGCCCAGCGTTCGACCTCCGTCATCCCGGGATCGAGGACGGCCGGCGATGAGGACCGGGGCGAAGGTGTTCCTGGGCTCGGCCGTCTTCGCCCTGGTCATCTCGACCATCTACTGGTTCGTCACGTACGAGCCGGCCGGGACCGTCCTGCTCGTGTCCATGATCCTGGCGCCGGGACTGATGGCCGCCTTCGCGGCCGCGGGGTCTCGAGGGCCGGGCCGGCCTCCCGAGGACCGGCCGGACGCGGACCCCAGCGCTCCGGACGCGCTGGTCCTCGGCCCGGTGACCCCGTTCTCGGTCTGGCCGGCGCTGCTCGGGGCGGTCTCGCTGTTCCTATCGGCCGGGCTCGCGTACGGCGTGTGGCTGCTGCTACCGGCCGGGGCCGCGTTCGTGGTGGCCCTGGTCGGGCTGGCCCGGGAGTGAGCCCTCTTCCGGGACCTGGATCAGCCGGCCTCCCCGGTCCGGGCAGGGGGTCTCGAGCGACTCGGCCATGACCCGCCCCGGGGGCGGAAGGAACTGGACGAAGGCGTACCGGTCGCAGGCCAGGCACCCGAGCTGGGCGGCGTGCCCAACCTCGAGCCAGGGGCCCACGGCATGCCCGCGCTCCCGAGCCAGCCGCTCGACCTGCTCCTTGAGCTCCTCCCTCGTGGCCATGGATCCAGGATACTGAGTGGACCGGGAATGACCCCGCCCGGCCGCGGGTTGAGGGGGCGCAGGAGGCGGACCTGGATCCTCAGCGCATCATCCGCACGTACCTCGTCATCACGGCGCTGTTCACCCTGTCCGCGTCGCTGATCTGGGGCATCAACACGCTGTTCCTGCTCGACGCCGGGCTGAGCATCTTCGAGGTGTTCGTGGCCAACGCGGCGTTCACCGCGGCCATGGCGCTGTTCGAGGTGCCCACGGGCGTGGTGGCCGACACGAGGGGCCGGCGGATCTCGTTCCTGCTGAGCGAGGTCGTCCTGGCCGCGGGGACGCTCGCCTACGTCGGGGTGGCGGCCATCGGCGGCGGTGTCGTCATGTTCTCGCTGGCCGGAGTGATCCTGGGGCTCGGATTCACCTTCTACTCCGGGGCGGTGGAGGCCTGGCTGGTCGACGCGCTCCGCTCGGTTGACTACCCGGGGGACCTGGACCGTGTGTTCGCTCGGAGCCAGAGCGTGTTCTGGGCGGCGACGCTGATCGGGACCGTCGGGGGCGGCGTGCTGGGCCAGCTCGAACTGGCCCTTCCCTACATCGTCCGGGCGGCCCTGCTGATCGCGGCGTTCGTAGTGGGCCTCTTCCTCATGCACGACCTCGGTTTCACGCCCAGGACCCTCCGGCTGCGTGGGATCACCGCCGAGATGCGAAAGGTGGCCCGGGCCGGGCTCACGTTCGGGTGGGGCAACCGATCGGTGCGCCTCCTGGTCCTTGAGGCGTTCGTGGTGTCCGGGTTCTTCTTCTGGGCCTGGTACGCGTGGCAGCCGTACTTCCTCGACCTGCTGGGCCGGAACCTGGTGTGGGTCTCGGGGGTGATCGCCGCGCTGTTCTCGCTGGCAGGCATCCTGGGCAACTCGCTGGTGGGGAGGGTGGCCCTCCCGGGCCGGCGGAGGACCACGATCCTGATTGCCGGAAGCGCGCTCACCACCGCCGCCATGGTGACCGTCGGGGCGGTCCAGCTCTTCTGGGTAGCCGTCCCGGCCTTCCTGGTCGGGGCGGTGTGCTTCGGGGTCATGGCCCCGGTCAGGCAGACGTTCCTGCACGCGATCATCCCGACGACGGAGCGAGCCACGCTGGTCTCCTTCGACGCGCTCCTGGGGAGCCTGGGCAGCGTCGGTGGCCAGACCGGGCTCGGCTATCTCTCCCAGGTGCGATCGGTGGCCGACGGGTTCGTCGTGGGCGGCCTGGCCACGGTCCTGGCGGTCCCGCTGTACGCGATGCTTCGCCGCCGGGGCGAGCCCGCGGACGTCGTGACCGCCGCCGACGCGCGCGAGCCCGCCACCGTGGGGTAGCCTTCGCCCCGTGCGGGCAAGGCAAGCACGGCAGATCCTGAGGGCGGACTCGCTGGTCGACCTGGGACTGGCCCTGCTGCTCCTCCTGGCGTGGTGGGAAGGCCCGTACGAGGCCCTCGGGCTGCCCGTCCCCCGACCGCCCGTCTTCGCCGGGCTCGCCGGGGTGCTCCTGCTCGGCTTCGCCTACCTGCTGTGGGTGGCTCCCGACTACACCGTTCTCGGACGGCGCGTGGCCGAGGCCGCCGCCATCGTCAACGGCCTGGCCGCCTCGGTCATCCTCCTGTGGCTGGCCACGGGCCCCGCGGGGCTGCGCCCCCTGGGAGTGGCCATCACGCTCCTGATCGGCGTGGCCAAGGCGGCCTTCGCCGTCCTCGAGGTCCGGCTCGCCTCCGCTCCCTGATTTCCGCCAGACTGAGCGCCATGCCGGCGGCGCGGGGTCTCACCAGGCCGATCATCGCGGGTCGGCGGTTCGTGATCCACGGACTCTCCCGGCTCACCGTCCGGGTGGCCCGGCTCCTGGCCGTGGAGATGGCCGAGGTCGTGGTGGTGGCGGCCGAGGAAGGGCGCCGCCTGGCTCCGCTTCTCGGGGACAACGCCCAGGTGGTGTGGGCCTCGCCCGACCTCGAGGCCGACCTGCGGGAGGCCGGGGTGTCCCGGGCCCAGGCGTTCCTGGTGCTCGGCGACGAGGACCTGGAGAACCTCCAGGCCGCGGTGGTCGGCAACGCGCTCTCCCCCGCCACCCCCGTGGTCCTCCGCATCTTCAACCCGGTGCTGGCCGAGCAGTTCGAGGCCGGCCTCAACGTGCGGCGCGCCTACAGCGTGTCGGCACTGGCCGCCCCGGTGTTCGTAGCCGCCGCCCTCGGGGAGGACGTGGTGCAGACCCTGCACCTGGGGGACGACGAGGTGGCGCTGTGCCGGGTGACCGTCAACCCGGGCTCGCCCGTGGCCGGAGAGAGCACCGCCGAGCTCGAGCGAGACTTCCACCTCGCCCTGCTCGCCCGAGCCGGCCCGGCCGGCGAGTGGGACCCCACCACCGGCGGCGAGCGCATCCGGGAGGGCGATCAGATCATGGTGGGCGGCCCGATCACGGACGTGCTGCGACTGGCCGTCCGCGACCAGACCATGTTCGGGGAGCGACGGCCGGCCCGGTGGAGACGAACCGACCGGCCCGCGCGCCGGGGACCCCGGCGTCGCGCCGCCACCCTCCTTCCGGCCATGGGCTCCGCGCTCGCCGTGCTGATGCTGGCCGCGATCATCGTGTTCGGCATCGCCCGCGGCCTCGCTCCGATCGATGCCGTGTACTTCACCGTGACCACCGCGTTCGGCGAGTTCACGCTGGGCGACGCTCACCCGGCCCTGAAGGTCCTCGGGGTCATCACCGTGCTGGTCGGAGGGGCGCTGATCGGCGTGGTGTTCTCTCAGCTGGCCTCGATCGCCACGGCGGAGCGCCTGGAGCAGCGGGCGGGACGCCGGGCCCGGCGGTACGCGGGCCACGTCGTCGTGGCGGGGCTGGGGACCGTGGGCTACCGGGTGCTGTCCCTGCTGTGCGATCTGGGGATCCCCACGGTGGCCATCGAGCGGACCCCGGACAGCCGGTTCCGCGAGGCCATCGGGGACCGGGCCCCGGTCCTGTCCGGCGACGTGCGGCTCCCGGAGAGCCTCGACCGGGCCCGGGTGGCCGACGCCGCGTGCCTCCTGGCGTGCACGGATGATGACCTGGCCAACGTGCTGGCATGCCTCCACGCCCGGCGGGTCAACCCGGCCATCCGGACGGTGGCCCGGGTGTTCGACGAGCACCTCGCCGACCGGGTCGGTCCCGCGTTCGGCCTCGACGTGGCCCTCTCGGCGACCGCCATCGCCTCCGATGCGTTCGCCGCGGCCGCCACCGACGAGCGGGCTCCGCTGCCCTTCGACGCCGGGCCGGTGCGGCACCTGACGCTGCGGGAGGACTTCGACGAGCCGGTGAGCCGCGTCGACGTCCGCCGCTGGGAAGCGCAGGGGATCCACCTCCTGGCGTTCCGCCGGGGCCAGGGCCCGGTCGAACCGCCCTCCGCGTTGGAGGATCCCCTCGGGCCCGGCGACTCGGCCTTGGTGGCCGGGCCCGAACCGGTGATCCGTCGCCTCCTCCTCGGAGGCTAGGACAGACCCTGGGGGCCCCTGCCTCTGGATGGCACTATATGTGGTACCATACGTTCATGCGAAAGACGACCATCTACCTGCCCGAAGAGCTGAAGCGGCGCTTGGAGAAGGCGGCGCATCGATCCCGGGCGTCGGAGGCGCAGATCATCCGAACGGCCGTCGAGCGGCTCCTGGAGGCGGAGTCCCCGCCGCGCCCCACCCTCCCGATCTTCGACAGCGGCGACCCGACGTTCGCGGAGAGGGCGGACGAGTTCCTCCGCGAAGGCTTCGGTGAATGATCGTCCTCGACACGAGTGGCCTGCTGGCCGCCCTCGACCAGGGTGCTCGTCACCACGACGCGGCTCGGGCCGCCATCGAGACCGATCCGGGCCCGTACCTCCTCTCCCCGCTCGTTCTGGCTGAGCTCGACTACCTGATCGCCGAGCGGATGGGCATCGCCGCGGAGATCCGCTACCTCCGAGACGTCGCCGTCGGCGCCTATCAGCTGGAACCGATCTCGGCGGACGACATCGAGACCGCGACCGACGTCATCGAGCGGTACGTGTCGATGGCGATCGGTGCCGCCGACGCGTCCGTCGTCGTCATCGCCGCCCGGGCCAGGACCACCCGGATCCTCACCCTGGACGAGCGCCACTTCCGGGCTCTACGCCCGCTCCGGGGTCGCTCCTTCCGGCTGCTGCCCGCCGACGCGTGACCGTTCGGAACGGGCCCATGCGCCCGCGACCAGCAGTGCCGCCCCTAGGAACAGGAGGCCGCCGACGATCCACATCAGCGCGCCGGCGGTCCGCTGGTCGGCCAGGGCTCCGGGTCCCGCATACGCGGGGTACAGCACCCGGCCCGACTGGACCAGCGTCGAGGCCAGCAGCGAGCTGACCGCGGCGGCCAGGAACACGTAGAGGAGCCGAGCGGCGGGCCCGAGCCGGTGACGCGAGGGCTCGGCTCCGATCACCGGCAGCCAGAAGAGCAGGCTCGCCGCGAGGTACAGGGCGTGCTCGACGGCGTGCAGCGACGCCGACTCGATGGAGCGCTGGTACAGGGAGGTGAAGTGGGAGGCCCACAGGGTCACCGCGAACCCCGACCACGTAACCACCGGGTGCGTGAGCCATCCCGCCCCGCGCGTCCGGAGCACCACAAGGAGCGCTCGCCGGACCGGTGCCGGCGCGGCACGCCGGGCCAGACCCACCGGGCGACCCAGGAGGAGCAGGGGCGCGGCGACCATCGTCACCACGAGATGCTGGGCCATGTGCCACGCGAACCGCTCGCCCGCCAGGCGGTCGACCGGCCCCACCAGGACGGCGGCCAGCGCGAGGAGGCCGGCGGCGAACGCCGCTACCGCCCGGCGCGGGAACGGCCGGTCCGGGTGCGCGCCGTCGTACCCGCGAATGCCCAGGCCGTACAGGACGGCCCCGAGGGCCATCAGCGCCCCGGTCACGGCTTCACCTCCTCGAAGCCGCCGGTCCGGCTCCTCCGCAGCGCCACTCGCCTGCCGACCGGCCCCTCGCCCCGTCGGGCCAGGGAGCGACAGCCCCGGTAGGTGAGGTAGCCCACCAGGGGAGGGAGCGCCAGCACCAGCACACGGAAGGCCCTCGTGACGTCCTCCACC
>JBOGWD010000435.1:0-2532 GCA_050693275.1 Actinomycetota bacterium
TCGCACTGCATGCACACGGCCTTGGCGGCGTCGATCTGCGTGGCGGCGGGTCCGGTGGTCCCCACCGGGAAGAAGAGTTCGGGATCCTCGTCCTTGCACCGTGCTCGATGAACCCACTCCATCCGAATCCCCAGTTCGGCCAGCTTCCCCAGCGGTTCGAGCGACTCGGAGGATGGAATCCCCGAGTGACGGGGCCGAAGTATAGTGACGTCCGCCGCCCCGTGACAAGACCTGCGGACGAATTCCACGAGGGTTGTTTGGTGGTCGCGCACCGCGGCGCCTCCGCCTGCGAACCCGAGAACACGCTGGCCGCCTTCGAGGCGGCCGTTCGTGCTGGGGCGGATGTAGTTGAGCTGGACGTTCGGCTGACTTCCGATGGTGTGCCCGTCATCCTCCACGATCCCGACGTGTCGGCCACGACCGAGGAGACCGGATTCGTGCACGAGATGACCCTCGGTCAGTTGAAGCGGCTGGACGCCTCGGGCGGCAGGGGATCGCGCCAGGAGATCCCCACGCTGGCCGAGGCGCTGAACGCCGTCGATGGGGCCGCGGCCGACCTGGAGATCAAGAACCTGCCCGGCGAGCCCGCGTTCGATTCCCCTCGGGAGGCCGCCCTCGAGGCCGCGCTGGAGGCCGTGCGGGCCTCCCGCTTCCCCGGGCCCGTCCTGATCTCCTCGTTCAACTGGCTGACGATCGAGCGGGCCAGGGACCTGGCGCCGGAGGTCAGCACGGGTTTCCTCACGATCGCCGCCGTCGATCCCTGGGCTGCGCTCGTGTACGTCCGGTCGCGCGGCCACGACTTCGTGCTCCCACAGAGCCCGGCCCTGGTCGCCGCGGGGGAAGGGTTCGTCCGCGAGGCCCAGACGGACGGCGTGCTCGTGGGCACGTGGGTGGCCGACGACGAGGAGCTGCTGACCACGCTGTTCGGATGGGGCGTCGACGCGGTGGCCACCAACGACCCGGCCCGGGCCGTCGAGATCCGCGACCGTGTGGCCTCTCGAGGTCAGTAGAGGAGCGACAGGGCGTCGGGGACCGATTCCAGGATGAGCCGGTCGCGGTCTCCCAGGTACTCCCCGTCCATCTGCACGGGGAGCGGTCCCTTGCAGGACACCTCGATGCGCTGCTGGTCATGCAGGTACAATACGTGCCGGTTCCGGACGTGCTTCCCCTTGCCGAACGTCTGGGCCACGATGCGAAGGACGGTCGACGTCCGAAACGTGTCGAGGGCCATGCAGTCAAGACCCTTCTCGAGCTGGGCATCCGGACAGATGTGCATCTCGCGGCTCCCGAGATACGTGAACGGCCGGGTCTTCTGGCAGATCGCCAGGAAGAGCCCGTCGCGCTCGTGCTCGAGCTCGGTGCCCCACCGGACCCGCATCGGCGGCCGGCGCCGGTCGACGCCGGTGAAGAAGATGCGCAACCCCGCCCACACGTAGTAGGGATGGCCCAGGCCCTTCTTGAGAGCCTGGCGCCGCTCGACGTCTCGCACGATTGCCCCGTCGAGCCCGATGCCACAGGCGAAGGTGAAGTACCGGTCGTCGGCCCGACCCAGCGGCACGCGGCGCGGCGGGTTGCGGTGGTTGGCGATGAGGTACCAGGTCGCCTCGATCGGATCACGAGGGATGCCCAGCGACCGGGCCAGCACGTTCGTCCCGCCGCCGGGGATGATGGCCATGCTCACCTGGGTGCCGGCGAGCCCGTTGGCCACCTCGTTCACGGTCCCGTCCCCGCCGAGCGGGGCGACGACGTCGAAGCCCTCGTGCGCGGCGCCTCGGGCCAGGTGCGTGGCGTGGTCCCGGCGCTTCGTCCGGACCACGTCGACGTCGAGCTCGGAGGACAGCGCTCGCTCGATGACGTTCACCGCCCAGGGCGTGACGGCCGACGCGTTGACGTTCACGATCAGGAGCAGACGCACCGGGGCATCCTACCGGCCGGGCGTTACCATGCGCGGTGATGCTCGGCCGGCGAGCGCGGCAGTCGCGGGCCTCGTCCCGCTCCCGGTTCGACGCGTTGCTCCAGCGCGTCGAGCTGGCCAAGGCCGAACTGGTGGCGGCGGTCCCCTCGCCCAGGGGAGTGCCCGGCCGGCCGCTCGCCGCCGCGCTGCTGGCTTTCGAGGAGGGCCTCCGGGAGGCCGCGGCGGACCTGGATCGCTGGCCCGGGCCCGATGCTCCGGTGGCGGACTGCCGCGAGGCGGTCGACGAGTCCCTCCGGCGGGCCGAGCGGCTCCGCCTCCAGGCCCCCGACCTCGACCACGAGGGGCTCCTGGCGGAGATCGCCGAGCTTCTCGCGCCGCTCGACGCGTTTTCTCCGGTTAGTCGAGGCGGCGCTGGCCCGAGTCATCCTCGGGCACGTCGTAGACAGGGAGGTCGCCATCGAGCCGGGCCTGGGGGGCCGGCCGGTGCGGCTGGAGGCGTCCACCATCCATGATGTGGCGGACCTCGCAGCCCGCGGCGACCAGCGCGTCGGCCAGCATCCGCCGGTGGCACCGCCACCACAGCGACTCGGCACACATCACGGCCGTGGGGATCTCCC
>JBOGWD010000436.1:0-4176 GCA_050693275.1 Actinomycetota bacterium
GAGCCGCCGGCGGGTCCCGCACTGGTACCAGTACGTGTGTGGGGAGAACGAGGCCGAGTACGTCCGCCTCGTGGAGGACGTCGTGGCGTTCCGATACCCGCCGGAGACCCTCCTGCGGGTCCGCCACCCCCGGCAGGCCTTCCAGGTGGCCGAGGAGGCCCCGTGGGCCCTGTGGCACCGGCTGCGAGGCTCCCGGCCGCTGATCAAGGACCCCATCGCCCTCATGTCGGCCGGGTGGCTGGCCGAGCGGTTCGGGATGGAGGTCGTGGTGATGATCCGTCACCCCGCCGCCTTCGCCGGGAGCCTGGTGCGGCTCGACTGGCCGAGGTTCGACTTCCGGAACTGGGCCGACCAGCCGCTGTTCCTGCGCGACCTGGCGGGGCCGTATCGGGAAGCCATCCGGTCCTTCGATCCGGAGCGGCAGGATCTCATCGACGAGTCCGTTCTCCTGTGGAACGTGATCCACCACGTCATCGGGGGATACCGGGACCGACATCCCGAGTGGGCGTTCGTCCGGCACGAGGATCTCGCCGAGGAGCCCGTGAAGGGGTTCCGAGGACTCTTCGAGCGACTCGACCTGGTCTGGGACGGCACGGCGCAGCGGATCATCGTGCGTTCGAGCACCGACGAGGCCCGGAAGGAGGTCCCCGCGCACCTCCACCGGACGGTGCGCCGCGACAGCAGGTCCGCGCGGTGGACGTGGGCCCGCCGGCTGACCCCGGACCAGCTCGAGCGGGTGCGGGAGGGGACGGCCGAGGTGGCCTCGGCCTTCTACGGCGACGAGGACTGGACGCCTCCCGATGAGGTCGGCTGAAGTGAAGGTCTCCCTGGTGGCCACGGTGAAGGACGCCGGTCCCTACGTGGGCGAGTTCCTGGCCTCGGTGGCGGCTCAGACACGGTCCCCGGACGAGACCGTGGTGGTCGACGGCGGCTCCACCGATGGGACCCTCGAGGCCCTCCGTGAGGCCGACGGGCTGACGCTGATCGAGGAGCCCGGGGCGAACATCGCCCGGGGCCGCAACCTGGCGGTCCGCGCGGCCGCCCACGATGCCATCGCCGTGTCCGACGCCGACTGCGTGCTGGAGCCCGACTGGCTGGAGCGACTCATCGAACCTCTCGAACAGGGAGCGGACGTGTCCATGGGCGTCTACCGGCCCCTGGCCCGGACCTTCTTCGAGGCCTGTGCGGCCGCCATCTCCATCCGCGAGCCCGAGGAGGTCCGGGAGGACACGTTCATGCCCTCGGCCCGGTCCCTGGCCTTCCGCCGGGAGGCGTTCGAACGGGCGGGGGGGTATCCGGAGTGGATGGAGCTCGGGGAGGACATGTACGTGAACCACCGCTGGCGGGAGCTCGGGGTGCGGATGGATCTCGCTCGCGGGGCCGTCGTCCACCGGCGTCCTCGGCCGACCCTGAGCGCCTACTGGCGCCAGTTTGCCGGCTACGCCGAGCATGACGCGGTCGGGGGGATGCACACCGGCCGCCACGCCATCCGGTTCGCCGTCTACGGGGGCCTGGCCGCGGCGGTCGCCTCGCGTAGGCGCGGCCTGCTGGGGCTGGCCGCGGCCGCGGCGGCCGCCTATGCGGCCTGTCCGATCCGCCGGGCCTGGCGGCGGATGCCGTCCGCGGGGGACCGCCTGGGGGCGGCGGTCGCCATCCCGGCCCTGATGGCCGTCACCGACCTGGCCAAGATGGCCGGCTATCTGCGGGGGCTGGGATCGGGACGGACGGGTTCGTCGATGCCGCCGCCAGTTTCCGATCGATCCGGACATTGACAACCCTTGGCCGACTCGACACACTGCTGTGTGGCGCGTTAGGGGGACGGAAAGGGGGGTGCTCGTGAGAGGGTTCGCAGCCCGTGCGCTGCTCTCTACCGTTCTGGTCTTTTCGACGCTCGTTGCGGTCCGGTCGATCACGACGTCGCCCCCGAACCCGCGGCATCTCCCGATGAAGGGGGATGTCCTCCGAGACCTCGCTCTGCCGTTCGTGGAGAACCGGGGCCAGCTCGGGCGCGAGGTGGACTACTTCCTGGAGGGCCCCGGCGCCTCGGTGGGGTTCACCCCGCGGGGCGTACTGATCTCGACCGACTCTGAGGCGCCCGGATCCGGCCCGATCGAGCTGACCTTCCCCGGCGCCAGGACCGTGACCCCCGTCGGGCTCGACAGGACCCCCACGGTCGTGAGCTACTTCCGCGGCCGCCCCAACCAGTGGATCACCGCCCTTCCCACCTTCTCCAGGGTGAGGTACGAGGACCTGTGGCCCGGGATCGACGTCGTGTACTCGGCCACGGGTGACCGCCTGAAGTACCGATTCCTGGTCGATCCCCGGGCCGACGTGTCCGCCATCCGGATGGCCTGGCCGCGCGACACCGGCGTCTCGATCGGTGCCGAGGGGCGGCTCGAGGTCGCCACGTCGCAGGGGCTCCTGGTCGATGAGCCGCCCCGTTCGTGGCAGACGGTCGGTCGCCGCCGGGTCGAGGTGGCCACGGCGTATCGCGTCGGCGGTCATCGCGTCGGGTTCCGCGTAGGAGGCTACGACCGGACCCGGCCCCTGGTGGTCGACCCCGCCCTCGTCTACTCGGGGTTCGTCGGTGGCGATCTGAACGACCGGGCGTTCGATGTTGCCGTTGACGGAGCGGGAGCCGCGTACATCGCCGGATACACGGAGTCCCTCGAGGCCACCTTCCCCGCCACGGTGGGCCCGGACGTCACGTTCCAGGGCGGCACCTCCGACGCGTTCGTGGCCAAGGTCGATCCCTCCGGGACCAGCCTGATGTACGCGGGGTACATCGGCGGGACCGACGACGAGCAGGCGTGGGGCATCGCGGTGGACGGGGCCGGCCGCGCGTACGTCGCCGGACGCACGGACTCGACCGAGGCCGAGGATTTCCCCGTCACCGGCGGGCCGGACACGGCCCACAACGGGGGATTCGACGCCTTCGTGGCCCGGGTGGATCCTTCGGGCACCGATCTACAGTACGCGGGGTACATCGGCGGGTCGGGCTTCGACGAGGCCAGCGCCGTCGCGGCGGGTGGAGACGGGAGCGCCTTCGTGACCGGCTTCACGGACTCCTCGGAAGCCACGTTCCCCGACGCCGTTGGGCCCGATACCGGCTACAACGGGGGTGGTGACGCCTTCGTGGCCAAGGTGCTGCCCTCCGGAGCGAGCCTCGAGTACGCCGGGTACATCGGAGGGACGGGATCCGACGGCGGCGATGACATCACCGTGGGCCCCGGGGGCTCCGCCTACGTCACGGGCAACAGCAGCTCCGACCAGGCCAGCTTCCCGGCGAAGGTAGGCCCCGACTTGACCTACAACGAGGGCACCGACGCGTTTGTGGCCCAGGTCACCTCGTCGGGCAACGACCTCGTGTACGCCGGGTACATCGGCGGGGACATGATCGACTTCGGGCGCGGGATCGCCGTCGACGGGACCGGCGCGGCGTTCGTCACCGGCGACACCGCCTCCGACGAGGCCAGCTTCCCGGAGACGGTGGGCCCCGACCTGACCTTCAACGGCGACGTCGACGCCTTCGTGGCCAAGGTCCAGACGTCCGGGGCCGGCCTGGACTTCGCCGGCTACCTCGGAGGAGCGAACGGCGACATCGCCTACGAGGTCGGGCTGGACTCCGCCGGCAACCTCTTCCTGGCCGGACAGACGAACTCCCCGGAGGCGACGTTCCCGGAGACGGTCGGCCCGGACCTCACGTACAACGGCGGCTTCGACGCCTTCGTGGCGAAGCTTCCGCCATCCGGCACGGCCATCCTCTACGCCGGCTACCTCGGCGGAGCGGAGGCCGACTTCGCCTACGGGCTGGCCGTGAACGCCGCAGGCGACGCATTCGTGGCGGGGCAGACCGACTCGACCGAAGCGACCTTCCCCGCACTGGCCGGTCCCGATCTCACCCAGAACTCCGGTGACGACGCCTTCGTGGCCAAGATCGCCGAGCCGGCCCAGCCGATCGAGGCCACATGCAGAGGCAAGACGGCCACCGTGGTGGGCACCCCCGGCAACGACACCCTCACGGGCACCTCGGGCCGCGACGTCGTCGCCGCCCTGGGGGGCAAGGACAAGGTCCGGACCCTGGGGGGCAACGACTTCGTCTGCGCCGGGGGCGGGAACGACACCGCCAACGGCGGGGGAGGCAAGGACAAGCTCTTCGGCGAGGGAGGCAAGGAC
>JBOGWD010000437.1:0-7039 GCA_050693275.1 Actinomycetota bacterium
TAGCTCAGGGGATAGAGCACTGGTCTCCGGAACCAGGGGCGCAGGTTCGAATCCTGCCGGGGGCACACAAAAGTGCTGCACAATTGGTGCCCTCTCCCCCGCCATCCCCGAGGACGGCGCCGTCCGCAAGCACGGCCCGGCTTGCTTGGGTTCGTATGCCTATCGGTCCGCCTCCGCGAACCGATAGGCGTACGAACCCCGGGCGGGATGAAGTACGGCTGGATGCACACCCGGGGCTCCACGACGATCTCATCCACGAGCCTCGCCAGCAGGTCCTTGACCTGCTCGGAGTCCCCTTCCTTTGTCACGGGGCGACCAGGCGGGGTCGGCGGTCGTTGGCCTAGCCGGTGACCTCGATAAACGAGTAGTGCCCGTCCCAGTAGTGCGGTCGGCCGGACTCGTCGCTGCGGACGCCACAGGCGACCCAGTAGGTCCCGGGCGAAAACTCCTGCGTGAAACTCACGGTCACTCCCTCGGCAATCGGCCCAATGAACGTTCCGACAAATGCGATGTGCTCCCCGGCCGGAAGGAATCTGCCTTTCTTGCCCTCTTCTCGAACCAGCTTGTGGACGTCGGCCCCCGTTGAACCTTTCTTCAGTCTGCCAAGTCCGAACTCGTGCCAAGTCGTGCCTGCATTGAAGACTTCCACTTGTTGCACGCCCGGGGCGATCTGCTCGGGCCCCTCGTAGGCCCCGTCGGCGATGTCGAACCTCACATCGGACTCGGGCGGGCCAGCATTGAGCTCGTCCCCTTCGACTGCGACGGTCCCGACGATACTCCCCGTGTCAAAGGAGAAGAAGCCGTACGTCCCGGGATCGAGCTCGACGACAACCGCCTCGCTGGTCTCACCCGCCGGAGCAACCGACAAATCCCAAGCCCCGTACATCGACGACATCGCACGAAGTTTCGTGACTACGTTGGCGAGCCTGGGCCCAATCGGGGTTGAGAACACGCGCCGGAGTGTGTCGCCCACCTCCTCTGCTGTAACCCCCTCCTCCAGGCGGAAGAGAAAGAACACTGGCTTGGCGTCCGATTCGGCACTCAGCACGAGCGAGGTCCATCCCGGCCGGATGGTTGCTGGGAGAGAGAAAGTCGTCTTGTTCCCTTTGCCTTGCACCTCAATCGTCAGTTCTTGGGGGTCTTCCGCCGCTGGTGCGGGCTCGGCGGGCGGAGTCGCAGGAGCACACGCTCCCAGGAAGACGCTGAGGACGAGAGCGCCTCGAGAAAGCGGACGCAGCCTGATCGGTCTCATCGGAGTTTCTCTTTCCCTGTCATCCCTGCCGAGGGCTGCGACTCCGATGGCTCCCGCTTTGGCGCCTCATCTCCTCCACCCTCCTCTCGCTCTGCGTGCAGTCTAGGAGACTGATTGGACGGTCTCCGTAATGGCCATCACGAGCGGGTCGTGTTCTCGATCACACTGTGACGGACAAATCCCTTTCCCATGCCGCCAGCGAAAGGAAGAGCCCTGGGTTTGGGCGTACCTGGTTTGTGTTCAACGGCGGTCGCTGAGTGCTGGCCGGGCATCTATTCGACCCAGATTCTGCTGCCCAGCTTGCTTAGGTTCGTACGCCTATCGGTCCGCGTCCCGCAATTACATCGGTGTACTTTTCGCGGGTGTCGCAAGCCAACGGGGTACGCTCCCTTCGACCGGCGAGAGGGAGCGTACCGGTGGCCGAGGCGACGACGATCCAGACCTTCCTGATCGCCGATGTCCGCGGCTACACGCTCTTCACGCAGGAACGTGGCGACGATGCCGCCGCGAAACTCGCCGCCAAGTTCGCCCGGATCGCCCGCGAGGCCGTCCAGCGTCGGGGCGGCAGCGTGATCGAGTTCCGCGGCGACGAGGCCCTGGCGGTGTTCTCCTCGGCCCGGCAGGCCGTCCTGGCGGCCGTGGACCTCCAGGAGCGGATGGTCGAGGAGACGCTCGACGATCCCGACCTCCCCCTCCCGGTCGGGATCGGACTCGATGCCGGCGAGGCGGTCCCCGTCGAGAGCGGCTACCGGGGCGGGGCCCTCAACCTCGCTGCTCGCCTGTGCGGCGAGGCCCGGGCCGGGGAGATCCTGGCCAGCCGGAGCGTTACTCACCTGGCCCGCAAGGTCGAGGGGGTTCGCTACTTCGACCGCGGCCGGGTGCAGCTGAAGAACCTGCCCGAGGCGGTCGAGATCGTGCGGATCGTTCCCGAGGGCCCGGATCCGGCCGAGCGTCTGCGGACCGCTCTGCCGCCCGCCGGCCCACCGCCACGGCGATCCCGGCGGAACCTCCTCGTCGCCGCGGCCGTCGCCGTGGCGCTGATCGTGGCTGCGGCCATCTTCGTCGTCCCCGACGACCAGCCGACGATCGAGGCCGGATCGGTTGGGCTCCTCGATCTCTCCGGCGACCTCGAAGGCGCCACGCCGGTCGGCGACCTCCCGCGCGGACTCGCCCGCGGCGCGGGCGCCGTGTGGGCCGTGGATCAGGAGAGCCGGACGGTGCTCCGAGTGAACCCGTCGACCTTCCGGGTCGAGGAGCGGATCCAGGTCGGGGCGGGGCCGAGCGGGCTGACCACCGCCGCCGGATTCGTGTGGGTGACGAACACGGACGACCGGACGGTGTCGGTCATCGATCCCGAGGCGCACAGGGTCGTCCAGACCGTCGTGGTCGGCAACGCGCCGGCCGGGATCGTCGCCCAGGGGGACCGGGTCTGGGTAACGAACAGCGTCGACGCCACGGTGTCCGAGATCGACGCGGCCACGGGCGACGTCATCGGCGAGTATCCGGTGGGCGAGCGGCCCGTCGCGGTGACGGCGGGGAGGGGCGCGGTGTGGGTCGCGAACGCCACGAGCGGGACCGTCAGTCGGGTGGTCTCCGGGGAAGGAGAGACCCAACCGATCCCCGTCGGCCGTGCACCGGCCGCCCTCGAGTTCGCCGAGGGCTCGCTGTGGGTGGCCAACGCCGAGGACGGGACCGTAACCAGGATCGACCCGGCTACAGGATCCGTCACTGGCACCGAGCGTGTGGGGCACGAGCCCGTCGCGCTGGCCTCCGCCGGCGGGGCGATCTGGGTGGCCACCGCTCGTGACCGGGCGGTGGCCAGGATCGACACGGACACCACGCAAGTGACCGACGTGTACCAGGTCGGGAACGAGCCCCGCGCGCTGACCGGGGCCGAGGACGGTGTGTGGGTCGGCGTCGAGGCGTCGCCGGCGGTGCACCGGGGCGCAACGCTTCGTCTGGTCTCCGAGGAAGGGGTCTCGATCGATCCCCACAGCCTGGACAGGGGTGCCGTCACCGTGCTGTCGTCCGTGTACGACGGCCTGGTGACCTATCGTCGAGCCGGAGGATCGGGCGGCACCACGATCGTGCCGGACCTCGCCGTGTCGCTCCCCGTTCCTACAGACGACGGACAGACGTACACGTTCACGCTCCGCGACGGCATCCGCTACTCGAACGGCCAGGTGCTGTCTCCGAGGGACGTCGTGGCGACGTTCGAGCGGATCCTGGTCGGACGGGACAGCTACGGCCGAGCGCTCATGGAAGGGAGCGAGCTCCTGGGCGGGGACTCGTGCACCCCGAAGGACCCGGGCGCCTGCGATCTCTCGGAGGGGGTCGTGGCGGACCCGGCGGCCGGAACGGTGACGTTCCACTTCGTCCGTCCGGCCCCGGACTTCCTGAGGATCCTGGCCACCACGCATTTCGCCATCCTTCCCTCGGGAACGCCGATCGACCTGGAGGGTCAGCCGGTCCCGGGAACCGGGCCGTACCTGGTGGCCGAGGCCGGCGAGGACGGTTCGATGGTGTTGGAGCGGAACCCGGTGTTCCGCGAGTGGTCTGCGGACGCCCAGCCTGAGGGATTCGCCGATCGCATCGAGGTCGTGGCCGGCGTTGACCCCCATGAGCAGGTGGCCATGGTGGAGCGGGGCGAGGCGGATTTCGGGCTGGACGGGGTGCCTGCGGATCTCTTCGAGGAGCTCGACCGGCGCGCGTCGGATCGCATGATCCGATCCCCGTTCTACGCCGTGGGGTACGTGACGATGAACACGGCCTCGCACCCGTTCGATCGTCTCGACGCCCGCCGGGCTGTCGCCTACGCACTCGACCGGGCCGAGCTCGCTCGCATCTTCGGCGAGACCACCGGCAGCGCGGTGGAGAACCCGGTGACTTGCCAGATGATCCCCCCGAACATCCCCGGCTACGCCCCATACTGCCCGTTCACCAGCCCTGGCGCGGAGGCCGGCTCATGGGCAGGGCCGGACCTGTCCCGGGCTCGGCAGCTTGTTCAACGGTCGGGAACCGCGGGGGCCGAGGTGGTCGTGGCGATGACGCCGTTCCTCGAGGGCACCGGGAGAGAGATCACCACGACGCTTCGCGATCTCGGCTACCGGGTCGAGTTCCGGACCGAGGAGACCGATCAGTTCGTGTTTCCGGAGCTGCCGCCGGGGGTCGACGTCTCGTTCCTGGGCTGGGTGCAGGACTACCCGTCCGCGGCCCAGTTCCTGGCGCCGCTGCTATCGTGCCCGGCCCACGACGGCGGGCCGGCCGTGCAGGGAGCGGGAGAGATCCGGCTCAACCTGTCTAACTTCTGCGACCCCGACATCGACCGGCGGATGCAGCGGGCCCTCGATCTCCAGCTTGCGGACCCGCACGCCTCGGCGAGGGCGTGGGAGGCGCTGGACCACGACCTGGTCGACCTGGCCCCGATGGTGCCGTACTCGACCGGCATCCGCGTGTGGTTCGTCTCGGAGCGGGCCAGCAACGTCGAGGTCAGCCCACAGCTCGACGTGCTGATCTCGCAGATCTGGGTGCGCTGAGGCTGCCGAACGGCACCTCCGCGGTGTGACCGCCGCAGAAGCGATACCTACAGCATCTTTGACCTGAGGCCCGACCCCACCGACGCGAGGCGACCCAGATCCTGCTGCCTTGCTTGCCTAGGTTCGTACGCCTGTCGGTCCGCCTCCCTGCTCGGGAATCGAATTCGCGACGGCCTCGCATCATGAGGCCGCAAACCGGCCTCTGGCATCTCGCGGAGCAGATGGCCGACCGACCCGAGCCGCTCGCGGGACCTCGAACCTTCCCATCACCATCAGGCCAGGACGCAAATCCGCAGGTTGAATTTGTGCAGGACTTTGGCGTGCCCCGCCGGGGGCACACTGCCGGGGCACGAAATTCGCATCTGATCCCCTGCCGAAAGATCGAGTTGGGTTACACACAGGACGTGCACGAGCGCCTCGGCGGGGTCACCACCGAGGCGCTCGCATCGACGCTCAGGCTGTCGATTAGTTCTGGTATACCGTGGCGGTGATGTGGCACTGAATGGGACCAGTCACGCCGGCATCGTTGTACCCGTCGATGCTCACGTGTGCGCCTGGCACGTCGTCCCCGGTGCCACGCCAGAGGCTCCACTCGAAGTGCCCCGCAGTTCCGACGCTGCCGCCGTTGGCGATCAACGGTGAGCCGCCGCCCGAGCCGAACGGCCCCGCGGTCTGGTCGCTGACCACGCCGGCGGGGTTCACGCCCGACGGCAGGTCGCTCCCGGTCACCGTCCCGACGCCGAAGAACGGCTGCGCATCGTCGAAGGAGAGAAGGCGGGTCCGGATCGAGTAGTTCGGTGCACCGAAGCAGCCCAGCACCTCGACCACTCCCATGGTCGGGACTTCGGCGATCACTGGCTTGGGATCGGGGAGGAATCCGACCCCGTCGACGGTGAAGGTACGGGTGTACTGCTCGCCCTGGCCGAAGACGAGGCCCTGGAAGCTGGCCTCGTCGGCCTTGCCGCCGGTGACCGCGTCGTTGGCGATCTTGCTGGTCTTCACCGCGTTCTTCGCGATGTGCTTCGTCTTCACGGCCTTCTTCTTGATGTCGTCGGGGAAGACGCTGTTCTTGCCGGGGAGCGCGACCGCGGTCCCGCCCAGGATCACGAACAACACCGCGTACGCGATCACGTGTCGGCCTCGCAAGTTGAACATGGCTCTCCCTCCCTTTGCTCGATCGGTCGGATCACGGCGGATTCGCGCCAGACCGCGTTTCGAAGGCACCACCCCTTCCCGATGCAGCCCCACGAGGAGCTCGGACAACGAGGCCGATGCTACGTCCGAGGTCGCTACCGGGTCAATACTGGACACTCGGCCTGATCGGACCGCCGCCGCCGCCGACGGCGGCGCGCACGGCGTCGAGGGCCGCGTCCGCCGACACCGCCGGCCGGACCAGGTCGAAGTGCACACCTTCGGCGAGGAGGAGTTGCCGGAACGTCGCCAGGGCCCGGTCCCACCGCTCCCCCACGATGATCAGGGGTCGGGGAGACAGCGATTCGGTCTGGATCAGGTTCCAGCACAGCGCCACCTCTGACAGCGTGCCGACCCCGCCGGGGAAGGCCACCCACGCCTCGGCATCGCAGATCAACGGGAGACGGGCGAACAGGTCGTCGGCCTCGACCTCGTGGGTCAGCCACGGGTTCACCGGAACCTCCTCGGAGAACGAGGAGATCGTCACGCCGACCACGGTCCCGCCGGCCTCGAGGGCGCCGCGGGACACCGCCGCCATGATCCCGCCGTAGCCGCCGTTCACCACCCCGACCCCGGCCTGCCCCAGAGCCGTCCCCAGACGCGACGCCTCAGCGAACTCGGGCTCCTCCTCGCCGACCCAGGCACCGCCGAACACCGCGACGCGGGCCGGGGGTTCGTCTCCGACGAGGCCGATCGGGTCCGGCGGGACGGGTCCGGCAGGCTGACCGGGACGCACCACGATCCGCTCCTCCCGCTCGGTGGCCACCGCCGCCCGACGGGTGGCCGCCGACCAGAACGCGGCCGACGACGACGCGTCTGCGAATCCGGCGATCGCCCGTAGGCCGGCGTCGGCGGGCGTGGTGGCCGGCACGCCGGCCTCTCGCAGCCACCGGACATCCTCGAGGGCGGCAGCCGGGTCCGGGGTGGCCACCACCACCCCACGGCCCCCGGCCCCGATGACGCGCCCGGTCACGCCGCGCGTGTGGGAAGGCCGCCAAGCCCGCCGGCCAGGCTGTACGCGTCGAGGCCCCGACGCCGGAGGTCGTGGGCGACCGTCTCC
>JBOGWD010000438.1:0-2389 GCA_050693275.1 Actinomycetota bacterium
GCCCTATCCGGGCCTCCCGGGGGAGTGGGCCGGCGATCCGTACGACTTCGTCACGGGCCGGGACCCCGAGACCAGCGAGGAGATCTTCGGGTTCCCCGGCCTCCCCCTCGAGGTGGCCGGCTGCCTCCAGGGCACCTGACCTCCCTTGACGGCGATCCCCTCCGAGGGTATCGTACCCGGAAATCGAACACGTGTTCGACTAGACATCCGGATGTATCCGGAGGAGGATATCCGGATGTATCCGGAGGGTGAGCGATGGCCATGGACAAGCGGGTCGAGGTGCTGTTCCCCAGGGACCTGTACGAGAACCTCAAGGCCGAAGCGAGGCGCCGGGGAGTCTCGTTCGGGGAGCTGGTCCGCGACTCGATGCGGCGCGTCTACGAACGGCCCTCGGAAGAGCGGCGGCGAAGGGCGGTGGAGTTCCTCACCTCCCCCGCCCCCGTGGATGTCGGCCCGTGGGAAGAAGCGAAGAAGCTGATCGGCCGCTGGGTGGAGAGGGAACCGGACGCATGAAGCTCCTCGACACGAACATCTTCGTGTACGCCCAGGGGCGACCCGGTCCATTCGCCGAGCCATGCCGGGCCGTCCTTCGTCGATCGGAGGGCGAGCCCGAGGCCTACGGGGTCGACGTGGAGTCGCTCCAGGAGCTGTTGGATCTGTACGCCCGGCGGGGAGCGCCTGCCTTCGGGGTGCGCGTCGTCACCGGAGCCCTGGATCTCTTCCCGGACCCATTCCCGATCTCCCGAGCGGAGATCGAGGAAGCGACCGATGTCTTCAAGGGACACCGCCGTCTCTCACCTCGAGATGCGATCCATGCGGCGGTGGTGTTCACCTATGGCCTGGAGGGGATCGTCAGCGCGGATCGTGGCTTCGACCGGGTGGCCGGGCTGACCCGGTTCGATCCGCTCGAGCTCGCGGCCGGATGAGGTGTTCGTCCACCTTCACTGCCGGTCGGCGTTCTCGCTGAAGGACGGGGCCTTCCTCCCCGAGCAGCTGGCTCTGCGCGCCGCCGAGCTCGGCATGCCGGCGGTGGCCATGGCCGACGCCGACACCCTCCTGGGGGCGGTCCGCTTCGTCGACGCGTGCTCCCGGGTCGGGGTGAAGCCGATCCTCGGTGCCCGTCTGACGTTGGGGCCGGCAGGACCGGGGCGGGCTGCTCGGACGCCGTTCAGGCCCACGGCCGGTGAGTCGCACGCGGGCGGTGTCCAGGAACTCGGATCCATGTCCGCGGCCCGTGCGCCTCGACGACGCCCGCCCCGGCCCCCGCCGACCTCACCGGCCTTCACCCGCAAGCACGTCGTCCTGCTGGCCCGGGACGCCGCCGGGTACGCGAACCTGTGCCGGCTCATCACGCACGCTCACATGGCCGGCGAGCGAGGGGAACCGTGGCTGTCGCCGCGGGAGGTGATGGCCCGAGCGGAGGGCCTGGTGTGTCTCCTCGGGCCGGAGTCGCCGCCAGGCGCACTGGCGCTGTCGGGCCGCCCGGGCGCCGCCCGGGAGCTGGCCCGGCCGTGGCGGGAGGCGTTCGGGCCGTGGTGCTTCGTCGAGGCCCGGAACCTGCTGGAGCCGGGGACCGCCCGGGAGGTCCGCACCCTCCTCCGGCTTGCCGAGGAGTCCGAGCTGCCCGCCGTGGCCACCAACGCGGTGCGGTACCTGGTCCCCGGGGACGCGTTCCTGGCCGACGCGCTGGAGTGCATGCGGAAGATCGTGCCGGTCACCGAGCATCACGTCAGCCGCCGGAACGCCGAGGGGTGGCTGAAGCCGCCGGCGGCCATGCGGGCGCTGTTCGACGAGCGCCCCGACCTGTGCGACGCCACCGTGCGGATCGCCGAGGCGTGCCAGTTCGACCTCGGCCTGGGCGAGGTGCACTTCCCCGACTTCCCCACGCCCGCCGGCCGGAGCGCCACCTCGCTCCTGGCCGAGCGGTGCCACCGGGGTCTCGACGAGCGAGGGATGCCCCGGCGCCGCGAGGTCCTCGACCGGCTGGATCGCGAGCTCCACGACATCCGCCGGATGGGCTACTCGGCATACTTCCTGACCGTGGCCGACGTCGTCCGCCAGGTGAAGGCCGGGGGTATCCGGTGCGCGGCCCGGGGTTCGGCCGCCGGCTCGCTGGTGTGCTACCTCACCGGGGTGTCGGAGGTGGACCCGGTCCACCACGGCCTCTTGTTCGAGCGGTTCATCAACCCCCTCCGCGAGGAGCTGCCGGACATCGACCTCGACGTGGAGGCGGCCCGACGGGAGGAGGTCTACGGCATGGTTCTGCGTCGCTACGGCGACGACCGCTGCGCGTGCGTGACCATGGTCGACACGTACCGGGCCCGGGCCGCGATCCGCGAGGTCGGAAAGGCCCTGGGCTACCCCCACGACGAGATCGACCGGGTGGCCA
>JBOGWD010000439.1:0-1541 GCA_050693275.1 Actinomycetota bacterium
GCGGTGGAAGCGCAGGAACGCCTCCTGGACGATGTCCTCGGCCTCGCTCGCGCTCCCCAGCATCCGGTAGGCGATGGAGAACATCAGCGGCCGGAGCTCTTCGTATAGCTCGCTCACGCGGCTCTCCCTGGTGGCCCGGCTCTTCATGGTGCCAGATGAGACGAGATAGCACCTCGGCCTGTGACACCCCGGCCGCTTTCGCGGAGGCGGTGTCACAGCCGCTCGTGCTCCTTCGTCTCCTGTCCAGGAACCAGTGCCAAGGAGGCGAGAGTCGAATGAGGACGCAGGATGACGCCCAGACAACAGTTGTGAGGCCGCGACGGGAGGCGGACACCTTCCCGCAGGCACGCGCTGGCGTCCCTCAGGCCCGGAGTTGGCCGGCTCCCCCAGTCAAGCGCGAGGAGGGCAGGGCTGCATCCGCACCTGCTCCCTATGGCACAGCACCACCGGTCCAGCCCTGCCCGGAGAGGATCTGGTGGTTCGGCGTCCTCGTAGGTGGGCCGCTGATGCTAATCGGATTCTTCCTCATCCTCACTTTGTTCGGAGCTCCCCTGGGCATCCCCCTGTGGGCCGCTGGCTTGGGGCTCATGCTCTCCCCGCGGCCCTGCAAGGATTGAGGTTCGCAGCCCCGCCGCAAACGAGGACGGTCCCGAGGAGCCAGACCCCAGCCTCAGGCTGCCGGGACCCGATCCTCCTCCGCCCGAGCGATCACGGGCGGGCCCTCCAGTTCGGTGTAGAGGGTGCGTCGGTGCTGATCGACCAGGGCGAACGTGTTGCCATAGGCGAAGGCCCGGCCGACGAAAGTCGTGAGGGAACCTAGCTCGATCCCGGCTCACCTCGTCGAGGCGCTCGAGCGCCTCCACAAGGAGGTGAAACGGCGGACGCACGTGGTGGGAATCTTCCCGGACCGGAAGGCTCTCCTCCCCTTCGTCGGGATGCTGCTGGCCCAGCAGGACGACGAGTGGGCCGTTGCCGACCGGAGGTACTTCAGCTTGGAGTCGATGCGGCGCCTCTACGAACCAGAGGGAGGTGAGGCCCCAGCAGAACTTGTTGCAGCGATCGCGTGACTGAGGATGGCGGTGTCAAAGTCCACCAACTTGCGGGACGGGGCCCCAGACGACGGCGCTGCCTCCTTCTCCGAGTTGGTTGTCCAGTGTCCAAGGGCCGAGCTTCCGGCCTTCGAGTTCATGACTGGAGACCTAATCGACGCCCGGCAGTTGCCGATATTATTGGTCTTAGCCACCGGAACAGCGCGCAGGCAACCGAGGCACACGGGGGTGAGCCCCAACGTCGGCTCCGAAAGAGCTGCTCGGGTGGTGCATCTGAAATCAGCGTCGGGACTCAGGGTCTCAGGTCTTACGATTCCTGAGGAGCGGGTGTAAGCTCCTTGGCTGTCGGGGAGGAGAAGGCGGATATTCGCGGCGTCCTCACCGGCGACGGCGGGCCCGAGGCTTCGGCTCGCCCTGCAACTCCGCCAGGCTGCGCTGCAGCCCTGACTGCTTCCGTTCGAGCCGCCCGACCAGCTTCCGCAGGGACTCGAG
>JBOGWD010000440.1:0-4771 GCA_050693275.1 Actinomycetota bacterium
CGCTCCACCTCCGCCCACACGTCCAGGGTAACGTCCCTGGTGGCGTCGTCCTTGGCCGCCACCCGACCCCTGGCCACGAGCGTCTCGTCCATGTACACCACGGCGCGGAACTGCACCGAGATCGACCGGAGCGCGGAGGGGTTGCCGGCCCAATCCTTCACCGCCTTGGCCAGGTGGGCCATCGAGAACATGCCGTGGGCGATGATCCCTGGGAAACCCACCGAGCGCGCGAACTCGTCGTCCTGGTGGAGCGGGTTCTGGTCTCCGGAGGCGTCCGCGTAGGCCTTGACGTCCTCGCGCTTCACGACCGTGGCCGCCTCGAAGACGTCCTGGCCCACCTCGAGGGCCTCGAACTCCGGGCGATCCATCAGGCCGCCGTTCCCCGAGAAAGCAGCGTGGAGCGGGCCACGCTGACCACCTCGCCGTCGGCGTCGGCGATCTCCGCCTCGATCACCACGAACTCGTTGGGGCCCTTGGCGTAGATGTCGGCGATCCTCGGCGTGGTCCGGAGCCGGTCGCCCACGACGATCGGCCGGCGCCACTCGAAGGCCTGCTCACCGTGGACGACTCGCGAGTAGTCCATCCGCAGGTCCGGATCGGTCACGATCTGCGCGCTGGCCAGGATCCCCAGGACCGTGGGAAACGTGGGGAACGCGAGCTGGTCGGGGAAGCCCTCGGCGCGGGCGGCCTCCGCCTCCAGGAAGCGGGGATCGTCCTCACCGACGGCCAGCGAGAACTGCGTGACCCGGTCGCGCTCGACCTCGAACTCGATCTCCTGGTAGCTCTTGCCCTTCAGCGAGTGGTTCAGCGCCATGGTGGCCTCCGTCCTCCTATGCTCCCAGCTGTCCGCCCGAGACGGGCAGGACGACGCCGGAGATGAAGTCCGCCTCCTCGCTGGCCAGGAACACGTGGGCGTTGGCCACGTCCTCCGGCTGCCCGTATCGCTGGAGGGCGATCAGCATGAACGCCATCTGCCGAACCTGCTCGGGGATCCCGATGTCCTCGCCCTCCCCCTTCGCAGCGGTCAGCCTGGTCTCGATGAACCCGGGCGCCACCGCGTTCACGTTGATGCGGAACGGCCCCAGCTCCCGGGCCAGCGTCTTGGTCAGGGCGGCGATGCCGCCCTTGGCCGTCGTGTAGTTGGCCTGCCCCGCGTTGCCCACCAGGGCCGCCACCGACGTGGTGAAGGTGATCTTCCGGTGGTACGCGGGCTGGCCCTGCTCGGACATCTCCCGTTTGGCCACCTCGCGAATGTAGGGCATCGCCGCCAGCGTCGAGTGGAAGGCCGTGCGGAGGTTGACGTCGAGCACGAAGTCCCACAGCTCGTCGTCGAGGTTGTGGAACGTCTTGTCTCGAGTGATGCCAGCGTTGTTGACCAGGATATCGATCCTCCCGAACCGCCCGGCCGCCGACTCCATCATCCGGCGGGCCTGGTCGAGGGAGGTGGTGTCGTCGGTGGAGACCAGGGCCTCGCCCCCCGCCTCCTTGACCAGGGACGCGGTCTCCTCCGCCGGGTCCGTGTCCACGTCGTTGATCACCACCGAGGCCCCCTCCTCGGCGAACCGCACCGCCGTGGCCCGGCCGATCCCTCGCCCGGCGCCGGTAACCACAGCGATCCTTCCTTCCAGCCTGGTGCCCATCACACTCCTTTACCCCGGAGGCGGGGGACGGCTGAGGTTACCCGACGGTAGGTAAGCGCCGCAACCATCGGCGAGCGATGGTGGCATCGGGGCCCGTTCCGAGGCAGAATCGTCGACGGAATGCCCCTTTCCTCCCCCAACGGCCCGCGCCGTGCTTCGGGCACGGCCTCGATCCGGGTGCTCATCGCCGACGATCACCGCAGCTTCGCCGAGGCCCTCCGCGCGGCCATCCGTCTGGAGCGCGGCATGTCGGTGGTCGGGATGGCCCACGACGGCCACACGGCCGTGGAGATGAGCATCCGCAAGCGGCCCGACGTGATCCTGATGGACCTCCAGATGCCCGGCATCGATGGGATCAGCGCGACCCGGCAGATCGGCGAGGGCGGAGGGCGCAGCCGGATCATCATGCTCTCGGCCTTCGAGGAGGAGCACAATATCGCCCGGGCCCTCGACGCCGGCGCCGTGGGGTTCGTCTCCAAGGACCGCCCCATCAAGGACGTGGTCGGGGCGATCCGTGCCGCCCATCAGGGGAGCCCCCTGATCGAGCCCGACGAGGTTCGGCGGATCCTGACGCAGCTCCGGAGGAAGCGAGCCATGGACGCCGCGGGCCGGGCCCGGGTGGATCGGCTGACCCGGCGGGAGACGGAGATCCTCCAGGGGCTCGCCGAGGGCCTGTCACCCGAGCGACTCGCGGGAGAGCTCGGGATCAGTCGCCACACCCTGCGGACCCACCAACAGAACATCCTGTTCAAGCTGAAGGTCCACTCGAGGCACGAGGCCCTGGTCCTGGCGATCCGTCACGGCAAGGTTCGGACCGGCGAGTCTGTCTAGTTCTCAGCCCAGCCGGGGGCGATGCCGGTCGACGATCGCTTCCGAGTCCGTGCCCGCCGGAAGCGTCCCGTAGCTCCGCCCTCGCTCATCGCCGAGCCTCGAGGCACAGAACGCGTCGGCGACATCGTCGGGGGAGTGGCGCACGACCAGTGAGCCCTGGAGGGCCAGGGCGAGATCCTCGGCGATCCGGCGAGCGCCGGCCTCGGGGTCGGCGTGGCCGCCCAGCTCCCGCCGCAGCCCCGCCACGTGGGCGTCGAGGCGGGCGTCTCCCCCGGCCGCCAGGTCGACCTCGGCCAGCAAGGCGTCCATGGCCGCGGGCGTCCTCGTCACCACCCGAAGCACGTCGAGCGCGTTGACGTTGCCCGACCCTTCCCAGATCGAGTTCAGCGGGGTCTCGCGGTACAGGCGCGGCAGGCCCGACTCCTCCACGTACCCGTTCCCGCCCAGGCACTCCAGGGCCTCGGCCACGGCTCCCACCGCCCGCTTGGTCACCCAGTACTTCCCCACCGCCACGGCGAGCCGCTTCAGGAGGGCGGCGTCCTCGGACCTCTCCCCCTCGTCCACGGCCCGGGCCAGCCGCATGGCGGTGAGCGTGGCCGCCTCGGACTCGAGGCAGAGGTCGGCCAGCACGTTCCGCATCAGCGGCTGATCCACCAGGAGCGTGCCGAACGCGCTGCGGTGGGCGGCGTGATGGGTCGCCTCGGCCACGGCTCGCCGGATCAGTCCGGCCGAGCCGAGGACGCAGTCCACCCTGGTGTGGTTGACCATCTCGATGACGGCCTGGACGCCGCGGCCCTCCTCGCCGAGGCGGCGGGCCCACGCGGCCTCGAGCTCGATCTCGGCCGATGCGTTCGACCGGTTCCCCAGCTTGTCCTTGAGACGCTGGATCAGGAACCCGTTGCGACTCCCGTGGGGCAGGACCCTGGGGAGCAGGAAACATGTCAGCCCGGCCGGAGCCTGGGCCAGGACCAGGAACGCGTCGGACGTCGGCGCCGAGCAGAACCACTTGTGCCCGGTCAGGGCGTACTCGCCCTCGGCACCCGTCGGCTCGGCGCGCGTCGTGGAGGCCCGGACGTCTGACCCACCCTGCTTCTCCGTCATGGCCATCCCACACAGGGCCCCGGCCTTCTCGGCCGGCGCGACCAGCCGTGGGTCGTAGGTGAGCGAGGTCAGCCGCGGCTCCCACTCGGCGGCCAGGTCGGGCTGGGCCCGCAGGGCCGGGACCGCCGCGTACGTCATCGAGATCGGGCAGCCGTGTCCGGCCTCGACCTCGCTGGTGAGGATCATCGCCGCGGCCCTGGCGGCGTGGGCGCCGGGCCTCGGCTCCCGCCAGGGAAGGGCGTGGACCCCGTGCCCCACCGACAGCCGCATCAGGTGATGCCAGGAGGGATGGAACTCGACCTCGTCGATCCGCCGCCCGTACCGGTCGTGGGTCCGGAGGACCGGGGGGTGGCGGTTGGCCTCCTCGCCGAGCCGGAGGGTCTCGGCGGTGCCGGCCACCTTGCCCAGCGCCGCGAGGTCCGGCTCGGCCCATCCGGCCCCCTCGCGGCGGACCGCCTCGGCCAGCGGCCGGTCCTCCTCGAACAGGTTGTAGCTCTCCAGGGGCGGCGGCTGGTTGGTGACGTCGTGGGTCGGGCCGCCCACCAGGACCTACCGGGTCTCGCGGTGGGCGGTGTGCCGCCGACACCACCGGCAGTACTTCCGGAGCTCGATCCGGTCGCGGTCGTTGACCTTGTTCTTCCTGGTCACGTAGTTCCGACGCTTGCACTCGCCGCAGGCGAGCGTGATCGTCGGGCGCTTGTCGGACTTCGGCACGCCCGCTCCCTACTTGGTGACCTTGGTCACTCGTCCGGCTCCCACGGTCCGGCCGCCCTCCCGGATGGCGAACCGGAGGCCCTCCTCCATGGCGATGGGCTTCTCCAGTGACGTGGTCATCTCCACGTTGTCCCCCGGCATGACCATCTCGGTCCCCTCCGGCAGCTTGATCTGGCCGGTCACGTCGGTGGTCCGGAAGTAGAACTGGGGCTGGTAGCCCTCCACGAAGGGGGTGTGCCGGCCCCCCTCGTCCTTGCTGAGCACGTACACCTGGGCGGTGAAGTCGGTGTGGGGGGTGATGGAGCCCCCCTTGGCCAGCACCTGGCCCCGGGCCACGTCGTCCTTGTCGATCCCCCGAAGCAGGACCCCCACGTTGTCGCCGGCCTGGACGTCGTCCAGGAGCTTTCTGAACATCTCCAGGTCGGTGGCGATGGTCTTGCGGGTGTCCCCCAGCCCCACGATCTCCACCTCCTCCATCTTCTTGA
>JBOGWD010000441.1:0-2013 GCA_050693275.1 Actinomycetota bacterium
GCCCAGGCGGATGGCGATGGCGCCCGCGTGGAACGCGTCGGCCAGGCTGGTTCCCTTGTTCCCCAGCGCGGCGTTCAGGGCCGGGAACTGGTTGCTGGTGAGGCTCTTGCTGGTCAGCTCCCAGAAGCCCTGCATCACCTGTTCGCCCGCGCCGGCCGCGCCGGTGCCGAACCGCTCGGTCAGGGCCCGGAACACCACGAAGTACCCGTACGGGTCGCCGGTGTGCTCACCCATGCTCATGGCGAAGTCCGGCCACAGGAAGTTGTAGTTGTCGTTCGAGTCATCGAAGACCTCGTCCTCCATCCAGGTGGCGCCGCCCTCGACGAAGACGTCGTCGGGGGCGTTCGGTCCCGTGATGGCGCCGTACCCGAACTGGATCGAGTGGTTGAACTCGTGGGCCGTGGTCGCGTCGAGCGAAGCCTGCGGCGGCGACGGGAACGGCGGCGAGGAGTAGTCCTCGTTGAGAACCATGCACGAGGCGAACGCGTCGACGTCGTCCCAGGGGGTGTTCGGGTTGTCGCCGGGAAGACCGGTGTTGGTGACGAACCCGTACAGGCCGGAGACGAGGTCGTTGACAAAGACCGGGTACTCGGTGAACCCGATATCGAGCGGGGGGGCGGCCCAGCCGAAGTCGACGACCTCCGTCTCCCACGCGGTGTCCAGCGAGTCGCCGTAGTCCGTGATGGTGAGACCTGGACCGGCTGGGAGGGGGTCCTCGTAATGGATGTGGAAGTACGTGCTGTCGATCTCGTCGAGCCCGGCAGTCTCGGTGCTGCAGTTCACCGGGTCCAGCACCTCCCGGATGGCGGCCCGCTGCGGGCCGGGCGACATGCGCTTGACCCGCTCCTTCAGGTGGAGCAGCGGGAGGGTGCCGTCCCACGGCACGTCGCTGACGAACCGCGCCGGCAGCTTCCGGTGGGCCCCCAGGGCGAACGCCAGGAACCGGTCCGCCGTGGCCCGGTCCAGACGGCCCCGGTCCACCGCCCGCTCGAGCAGCTCGGGGGTGGACAGCGTGCGGACGGGCGGCCCCGGCCTGTCGGGGGCGGCGCCGGCGGAGGCCACCATCAGGGAGGCCAGCAGCGCCAGGACCAGGGTCGTTCGGATCGCCACGACCGCCCAGTCTCCCGGCATCCGCCGGATCCGGCAAGAGGGTGACCGGGGGACCCCCCAGGCAGATCGTCAGCGGATCAGGCAGTGAGTCGGCAGGCGAAGCCGAAGGTCGCGCTGGACGAGCCGGCCGTGGGGACCGAGGTCAGCCACTCGGGCAGGATCGGGGCCACCTGCGTGGGGCTCCCCTCTTCGGCGCACTGCTTCTTCGACTTCCCAGTCGAGCAGGGGCGGCCGGTGGGCGAGAGCGGGCCCTTGTCCGGCCGGTCGAACCGAAGCACGTCGATCCCGCGGGTGTAGTCGAGGGAGTACACCACCTGCCCGCTCGGATCGGTCGGGGCGAAGTAGGCCGCCCACGTGGCCGTCCTCGGCGGGACGAAGTAGCCCACCTGCCGGATGTCCCCCGGGTCGTGCACGTCGAGGAACCGGATGCCCTGCTCGTACCAGGCCTGGGCCACCAGGTTCCGACGGAGGTCGAAGTAATGGGCGGAGCACAGGGCCCCCGGCTGGGCCGTGTCGGCCAGCAGCTCCGTGGTCCACATGTCCAGGATCGACAGCTCGGCGCCGGTCGGAACGCCTGCCGAGTCCACCGGCAGCGACCACGACTGGAAGGACCCGGCGCCGCGGCATCCGGGCCTGGCGTAGTCCTCCTCGGTCACGAACAGGACGTCGTCGCCCTCGCGTCGGAACGAGTTGTGGTGGATGAAGTCGTTGGGGTTGGAGCCGTCGCCCAGCCCGAGCTCCTCGAAGTAGGTGCTTCGGCTGGTCTCGTCGGTGACCGCCACGAGCTCGCCCAGGCCCTGGCCGTCGTAGCCCGCCGGGAGCCGGTACGCGGCGGCGCCGTCGAACCCGACCACCCACACCAGGCCGTCCCCGTCGATCTGGACGTCGTGGGTCACCACGTCG
>JBOGWD010000442.1:0-9804 GCA_050693275.1 Actinomycetota bacterium
CGGTCTTCAAGCAGAAGGTGAGGAAGGTCACGAGGTTCCGCGCCCTCTCCCCGGAGCAGGATGGGGACCACCTCGCCGGCATGTCGGAGGTGGTGAAGGTCCGGATCAAGAAGAAGAAGTAGCCGCCCCGATCCGGCCGCCGGACAGGCGGTACACGATGCGGTGCAGGACCCAGGCCATCTTTGGGAGTGGCTCCCGGCGTGGAGCGCCCATCGATGCCGAACGATAATGGCCCGGTGCGCCTTCGGCTGAAGCTGGACGTCACGTGAGCCCCGCTCCCGACGTCCGGCAGCTCGACGAGCGGACGTTGCCGGCGCTGGCCCGGGGCTGTGCGGTGCTCGGGGCCGGCGGCGGCGGCGACACCAGCGTGGGCCTCCTGGCCTCGCTCCAGGCCACCGAGGACCATGGACCCGTCCCGCTCGTGGACCTGGACGACCTTCCGGAGGCCGGCCTGCTCATGCCGTGTGGGGGGATCGGGGCCCCCACTGTGTCGATCGAGAAGATCGAGAACGGCGACGAGGGCCGGCGGCTACGAGAGGCGGTGGAGCGGATCCGGGGAAGGCCCGTGGTCGCCATCATGTGTGCGGAGATCGGCGGCTCGAACGGGCTGCTCCCCGTGGCCTGGGCCGCCACCGCCGGACTCCCCCTGGTCGACGCAGACGGCATGGGACGGGCCTTCCCGGAGGTCCCCCACGTCACCATGGAGGTCGCCGGGATCTCGCCGAACCCCGCTGTGATGACCGACGAGCGCGGCAACCTCGCCCTCTTCGACGCGATCTCGGGCAACTGGATGGAGCGGATGGAGCGGGCCGCCTCCGTGGAGTTCGGGGGGATGGCCGCCTCGAGCGAGTACCAGCTCACGGTGGCGGAGGCGAAGCGGGCCACGGTTCGCCGCTCGGTCTCCCTGGCCATCCGGATCGGGCGATCCATCGAGGAGGCCATTCGAGATCCCGTCGACACCCTGGTCGAGGAGCTCCGAGCGGTGCGGCTCATCCGGGGGAAGGTCACGGACGTGGAGCGTCGCACCACCAAGGGATTCGTCCGAGGTTCCGCCACGGTCGAGGGTCTGGCCGAGGACGCCGGTCGGGCCGTGCGCCTTGAGATCCAGAACGAGAACCTGGTGGCGCTCCAGCGGGGCCACCCGGTGGCCACCGTCCCCGACATCATCACGGTCCTCGACTCTGAGAGCGCGGACGCCATCTCCACGGAGCGCCTCCGGTACGGGCAGCGGGTCACCGTGATCGGGTTCCCCTGCGACCCGGTCTGGCGGACCCCCCGAGGGCTGGACCTGGTCGGCCCGCGAGCGTTCGGCTACCCGTTCGACTACATCCCGGTTGAGGAGCTGCATGGGGCAACCTGACCTTCGGCTCGGCGTGGACGTCGGCGGCACCAACACCGATGCCGTCGTCCTGGACCGCGCCGATCGGCTCCTGGCCAGGGCCAAGGTCCCCACCACGACCGACGTGACCTCGGGGATCACTGCGGCCGTGGAGGAGGTGTCGGCCTGGGCGGGCGATCGGCGGGAGCGCATCACCCACGCCATGCTGGGGACCACGCACGCCACCAACGCGATCCTCCAGCGGCGAGGCCTTCGACGGGTGGCGGTGGTGCGCGTCGCCGGCCCGGCCACCCACGCGGTCCGCCCGCTGTTCGGCTGGCCGGACGATCTGCGAGCGGCGGTGTCCGCGGGGGAGGCGATCGTCCCCGGCGGGATCGAGTTCGACGGCCGCGAGCTGAGCCCCTTCGATCCCGACGCGGTGGCCAGGTTCCTGGCGGAGGTGGCCGACCGGGCGGAGGCGGTGGCCGTCACCAGCGTGTTCGCCCCCGTGTCGAGTCGGCACGAGGAGGACGCCGAGATGGTGGTTCGCCGAGAGCTCGGTGACGTGCCGGTCTCCCTCAGCCACCAGGTGGGCTCGGTGGGGCTCCTGGAGCGTGAGAACGCCACGGTGCTGAACGCGGCCCTGGTCGACGTGGCCGGGGAGGTGGCCGAGGCGTTCCGAGCGGCGCTGGCCGGCCGGGGGCTCCGTCCGGCCCTGTTCCTCTCCCAGAACGACGGCACGCTCATGGCCCTGGGGCACGCCGCCCGCCACCCCGTCCTCACGGTGGGAAGCGGGCCGGCCAACAGCATCCGGGGCGCCGCCTACCTCACCGGCACCTCGGACGCGCTGGTCATCGACGTCGGGGGGACCTCGTCGGACGTCGGCGTTCTGGTCAAGGGGTTCCCCCGGGAGTCCTCCGTCGGCGTGGAGATCGGCGGGGTCCGGACGAACTTCCGGATGCCCGATCTCGTCACGATCGCCCTGGGCGGCGGGACCGTCGTCTCGGAGGGAGGCCCCGACGGGGTCGAGCTCGGGCCGGAGAGCGTCGGCTACCGGTTGGCCCGAGACGCCCTGGTGTTCGGCGGGACCACCCCGACCCTGACCGACGCGGCGGTGGCGGAGGGACGGGTGGACCTGGGCGACGGCCGGGCCGCCCGGGAGCACCGGGATCTGCTCGCCGCCGCCCTCCGGCGAGCCGACCGGGCGCTGACTGAGGCCGTGGATCGGGTCAAGGTCTCCCGGGAGGACCAGCCGCTGATCGCCGTGGGCGGGGGGAGCGTCCTGGTCCCGGAGTCCCTGCCCGGCGTGAGCGAGGTCGTCCGCCCGGACCACTTCGACGTGGCCAACGCCGTGGGAGCGGCCATCGCGTCGGTGAGCGGTGAGGTGGACCGGATCTTCCACCTGGGGGGCGGGGGACGCCGGGCCGCCGTCGAGGAGGCCTCGGCCGAGGCGATCGACCGGGCCGTGGAGGCCGGAGCGGCTCCCGGCGCCACGGAGGTCGTCGAGGTGGAGGAGATCCCGCTGGCCTATCTCACGAATCCGGCGGTGCGAATAAGATTGAAGGCGGCCGGACCACTGGCCTAGTGGGTGGGGAGCGCGGAGAAGGAGGGCAGCCACATGCGGGCCGGACACTTCCGTCTCGGGATCGGCATCGTCGCGTTGACGCTTCTGGCCTCGGCGTGCGAGGGAGCGGCGCCAGAGGGACAGCAGGAGGATCCCGATCGGACATTCACCTACTCCGTCAACTCCGAGGTGATGATCGGCTGGGACCCGGCCACGGGCTACTCGAACGAGGTCATCGCCCTGCACAACATCTACGAGACCCTCACGCGGTACGACGCCGACACCCAGGAGGTCGAGCCGATCCTGGCCGAGAGCTGGACCTCCTCCGACGACGGCCTGGAGTGGACCTTCACCCTCCGAGGGGGCGTGACGTTCCACACGGGGCGGCCGCTCACCGCCGAAGCGGCCAAGGCGTCCATCGAGCGGACCATGGATCTGGGTGAGGGGGCGGCGTACATCTGGGACTCGGTCGAGAGCATCGAGACCCCGGACGACCGGACCCTCGTGTTCACGCTGTCCTACCCGGCGCCGCTGGACCTGATCGCCTCGGGGACCTACTCGGCGTACATCTACGACGCGGAGGCGGCCGGAGAGGCCGACCTCGGGGAGTGGTTCGCCGAGGGCAACGATGCCGGGACCGGCCCGTACACCGTCGAGTCGTATAGCCCCGGCGAGGAGATCGAGCTCCGGCTGGAGGCGTTTCCCCAGTACTGGGGCGGCTGGGACGATCCCCGCTACCGGCGGTACGTCTTCCAGGTGACGCCCCAGGCCACCACCGCGGCTCAGCTCCTTCGGTCCAGGCAGGTGTCGCTGGTCCAGCGGATGAGCCCCGAGCTGTGGGAGACGTTCGAGGGTCAGGACGGGTTCACCACCACCACCGCGTCCTCGTGGCAGACCCTCTTGGGGATGCTCAACACCGAGACGGGCCCCCTGGCGGACGATAGGGTCCGGGACGCGGTGGCCTCGGGGATCGATTACGAGGGGATCATGACCGCCCTCCGGGGGGCCGGGGAGCGTCTGAGCGGCGTGGTCCCGCCGGGCCTGTGGGGGCACTTCGACGATCTGTCCAACCCGAGCTACGACCCCGACCGGGCCGCGAAGCTCCTCCAGGAGGCTGGCTACGGGCCGGGCGGCGAGCCGATCAGCCTGGAGCTCACCTACCTTAAGGGCGACGCCGACGAGGAGCTGGTGGCCACGCTGATGAAGTCTCAGTTCGCCGAGCTCAACATCCAGCTCGACGTCAGGGGGCTCCAGTGGCAGGCCCAGTGGGACAGGGCCAAGTCCGCCAACGCGGCGGACCGGCAGGACATCCTGGTGTTCTACTGGTGGCCCGACTATCCCGACCCGTCGTCCTGGTTCTTCAACCTGTTCCGCACGGAGAAGGAGCCGTTCTTCAACCTGGCCTATTACTCCAACCCCGGCCTCGACGGGTTGATCGACGAGGCGTCCGTGGTGGCCGCGTCCGACCGTGACGAGGCCGCCTCGATGTACCGGGAGATGCAGGAGATCCTGTTGGAGGACGTCCCGGCGATCCCGCTGTACACGCAGGTCTACCAGCGGGCCATGCTCGATTCCGTCGGCGGGTTCGTCGACAACCCGGCCTACCCCAACGTCGTCTTCGGGTACGAGCTGCAGCCTCTCGGGTGACCCGGTACGCCCTTCGGCGGACCGCCCTCGCCCTGCTGGTGGTCCTGGGCGTGGTCGTCCTCACCTTCGTGATCGTTCGGGCCATCCCCGGCGACCCCGCGGCCACGTGGGCGGGCCCGCACGCCCGCCGGGAGCAGGTCGAGCAAGCCCGGGAGCACCTCGGCCTCGACCGACCCCTCCCGGTCCAGATCGTCGGATACGTGGGCGGCGTGGTTACCGGGGACTGGGGGGTGTCGTTCCGCACCCGGCGCCCGGTGCTCCACGACATCGGCTCCCGGGCCCCTGTCTCGATCGAGCTGGTGGGGTTCGCCCTGATCATCGGCGTCGCGGTCGGCATCCCCCTGGGCCTGGCCTCCGCCCGGTGGCGGGGGCGTGCCCCGGATGCCGTGATCCGGGTGGGAAGCGTCCTGGGGGTGTCGATGCCGTCGTTCTGGCTGGCCCTGATCCTCCAGCTGGTGTTCTTCCAGTGGCTCGGAATCCTCCCGGTGGCGGGCGTCTACGACCCGAACCTCGATTACACGAGCCCGCTCCGAACCGTCACGAACATGCCGGTCGTCGATGCCCTGCTGACGGGGAACTGGCCCGTGTTGTGGAGCGCCCTGTCCCACCTGGTCCTGCCCGCCGCGGTCATCGCCGCCTGGCCCGCCGCGGTGTTCACCCGGATGGTCCGGGCCACCGTGCTGGATGCCCTGGGCGAGGACCACGTGCGGATGGTTCGGGCGCTGGGGTTCCCCGAACGCACCGTGTACGGGCGGTTCGTCTTGAAGCACGCCTGGAACCCGGTGATCGCGCTGTTGGCGCTGGTGTTCGCCTATTCGCTGGCCAACACGTTCCTGGTCGAGGCCGTCTTCAACCGCCCCGGCCTGGGGAGCTACGCGGCGGACGCGGTGGCCGCGCTGGACACGCCGGCGATCCTGGGCGTCACGCTGTTCGTGGCGCTCGTTTACGTCTTCGGGAACCTCCTGGTCGATCTGGTCCAGGCAGGGATCGACCCGAGGATCCGGCTCCGGTGAGCGACCGACTCGACGACGTGGTGGTGGGCGAGCGGGCCGTGGTGGCCGCCCGGCCCTGGGCCCGGGTGGCCGGGGGGCTCCGCCGATCGCCCCTGCTGGCCACCGGCGCCGTGATGTGCCTGCTGGTGGTGGCACTGTCGCTGCTGGCTCCGGTGCTGGCCCCCTACCCGGACGATGCCGGGACCGCCACGCATCCGGAGGCCGTGCTCCAGGCCCCGTCGGCCGGCCACCCCTTCGGCACCGACCAGGTCGGCCGGGACGTCCTCTCCCGGGTGCTGTACGGGGCCCGGATCTCTCCGGTCATCGCCGTGCTCGTCCTGGCGCTCTCCATCGTGGTGAGCATCCCCCTGGGCGTCGCCGCGGGGTACTTCGGGGGACTGATCGACGACGTCATCATGCGCATCACCGATGTGTTCCTGGCCTTCCCCGCACTGCTCCTGGCGCTGGCCTTCGCCGCGGTGCTGCCGCCCTCGCTGACCAGCACGACGATCGCCCTGGCCCTGACGTGGTGGCCGTGGTACGTCCGGCTGATCCGGGGCCAGGCCGCCTCGGTGGCCGGGCGGCAGTTCGTGGACGCAGCCCGGGCCCTGGGCATCCCCCACCGGCGGATCCTGTGGCGCCACGTGCTCCCCAACTCCGTGACGCCGCTCATCGTCCAGGTGTCGCTCGACATGGGCGGGGTGATCCTCACCGCGTCGGCCCTGTCGTTCCTGGGTCTGGGGGCTCAGGACCCCACGCCGGACTGGGGGCTCATGGTGAGCCAGGGACAGCCCTTCTTCACCACGCACTGGTGGCTGGTCACCTTCCCCGGCGCGGCCATCCTGCTGGCCGCGGCGGCGTTCAACCTCCTGGGCGACGGGCTCCGAGATCTCCTCGACCCCAGGCGGGTGGTGGGGAGGTGAGCGCCGAGGTCAGGCTGGCGTGGCGGGACGTCCGCGTCAGTTTCGCGGATCGGCCGGTCGTGGAGCTCGAGCGTCTCGACCTGGGGGCCGCCGAGATCCTCGGCCTGGCCGGCGAGACCGGGTCGGGGAAGACGATGACGGCGCTGGCCACCCTCGGCCTGGTCGAGGCGCTCGGCGGCCGGGTCGAGGGCAGCATCCGCCTCGACCGTCGCCAGCTGGTCGGCCTGCCGGAGCGTCGGCTTCGCCAGGTGAGGGGGAGGCGGCTGGCCATGATCTTCCAGAGCCCGGTGGCATCGCTGAACCCGCTGTTCCGGGTGGGGGACCTCTTCGTGGCCGCCCTCCGGCATCACGGCGTCCCCTCTCGGAGGGCGGCCCGGGAGCAGGCCGCGGCGTCACTGCGGGAGGTGCTGCTGTCGCCGGGCCTCCTGGATCGCCACCCCCACGAGCTGTCGGGGGGACAGGCCCAGCGGGTGGCCATCGCCATGGCCCTGGCCCTCCACTCCGACGTGCTCCTGGCCGACGAGCCCACCAGCGCCCTGGACGTGACCGTCCAGGCCGAGATCCTCGAGTTCCTTCGCCGTCTCCGGGAGGAGCGCGGGATCAGCGTGCTGTTCATCAGCCACGACCTCGCGGTGATCGCCGAGCTGTGCGACCGGGTGGCCGTCATGCGGCGGGGACGGATCGTCGAGGAGGGACCGACCCGACGGGTGTTGGGCCAGCCCCGACACGACTACACCCGGGACCTGGTGACTGCTGTCCCCAAGATCGGTGCGGGACCGGCGACGTGACCGCGCTCATCCAGGTCGAGGATCTCCACGTTCGGTTCGGCCCGGTCCGGGCGGTGGACGGCGTGTCGTTCGAGCTCCCGTCCGGGCCGTTCGGCCTCGGCCTCGTCGGCGAGAGCGGATCGGGGAAATCCACCATCGCCCGAGCGATCGTGCGGCTGGTGCCGGTGGAACGGGGAGCCATCCGGCTAGAGGGACGGGACGCGCTTCCCCTTCGCGGCGGCGACCTCCGGGCATACCGACGAGCGGTGCAGATCGTCTTCCAGGATCCCGACACCAGCCTCGACCCCCGGGTCCGGGTGGGTCCGGCGGTGGCCGAGCCGCTCCGGGCCCACGGGATCGTCCGTGGCGACGGGGCCGGCCGGCGGGTGGAGGGCCTGCTCCGCGAGGTCGGGCTCGACGCCGAGCTGGCCGGACGGTACCCCCACCAGCTGTCCGGGGGTCAGCGGCAGCGGGTGGCCATCGCCCGGGCCCTGGCCGTGGAGCCGCGTGTGGTGGTCCTGGACGAGCCGACCAGCGCCCTCGACGTGACGGTCCAGGCCCGGATCCTCGAGCTGATCGGGCGGCTTCGCCGGGACCGCGGGCTCGCCTACGTGCTCATCTCGCACAACCTGGCCGTGGTCGAGCAGCTCTGCGAGCAGACGTCGGTGCTGTACCTGGGACGGGTCGTGGAGCGGGGCCCGACCTCGCAGGTCCTGGCTCGCCCGGCCCACCCGTACACCGTGGCCCTCCGTTCAGCCGTCCCGGAGATCGACCTGGCGTCGCGGAGGCGCCGGATCGTGCTCCCGGGAACCGTCCCCGACCCGGCCAACCCGCCGCCGGGCTGTCCGTTCCACCCTCGGTGCCCTCTGGCGGTGGATCGTTGCCGGGAGGAGGTCCCTGCCCTGCGTCGGGTGCTGCCCGGCCGGGACGCGGCCTGCCACAGGGCCGAGGAGGTTCTGTCCGGGGAACCTGCCCGGATGTGAGACACGCCAACGCCGTAGCCGCGGAGGCGCCCTGGTGGCCGGGGTCTACGTGCCCGCTCGAGGAGCACGACGGGGATGGGGCGGGCGGTCCGCCCTTCGTACTCGGCGTAGTCCGGGTTGGCGGCGACCATCCGGCGCCACTGTTCCTCCCGCTCCGCGCCGTCGAGCTGGCGGGCCACGACGTCCTCGCCCTTCCCGCGGATCGGGACCGTGGTTCGCGGGTTCGCCTCGAGGTTCAGCCACCACGAGGGGTGTCGGTCGCTCCCGGCGTTGGAGGCGACGACCACGTAGCCGCGCTCGTGCGGCTGGTAGTTGAGGAGCACCCGGCGCGGCTCCCCGCTCTTCCGTCCTTCGGTGGTGAGCTCGATGACCGGAAGGCCGGCCACCCGGGTCCCGACCCGGCCGCCGGAGAGTCGGAAGACGAGGCGGTGCACGACCCAGGCGCTCCGGAGGAGTGGTCCTCGGCGGGGAGCGGTCATCGGCCGAACGATAATGGCCCGGTGCGGGTCGCGCTGACGTTCGATGCCGAGCACCCCGACCGCCCCGTGGGCCGCCCCGGGGTGGAGGAGGAGATGGTGGCGCTCCTGGCCCGCGAGGGGGTCCGGGCCACGTTCTTCCTCCAGGGCCGGTGGGCCGAGGCGTACCCGGACGCGGCGGCACGGATCGCCGCCGCCGGCCACGTCATCGGGAGTCACTCCCACTTCCACGCCCGGATGCCGCTCCTCACCGACGAGGGGCTCCGGGCCGACATCGTCCAGGCGGATCGGGCCATCCGCGAGGCGACCGGTGTCCGGCCGAGGCCGTGGTTCAGGTGTCCGTGGGGCCACGGCGCCCGCCATCCGAGGGTGGAGATGGCCCTCCGGCGACAGCGGTACCGGCACGCCGGCTGGGACGTGGTGGCGGAGGACTGGGAGCCGGGCCGCTCGGCCGAGGACCTGGTCCGGGACGTGCTGGCCGGGGTCCGGGCCGCCGGCGACGGTGCCGTCGTGCTCCTGCACGCCTGGCCGGCCTCGACCCTGGAGGCCCTGCCGGGGATCCTCGTCGGACTCCGGGACGCCGACGCGGACCTGGTGACCGTGGCCGACCTGGCCGACCGCGACCTGGCGGCCACGGCCGATCCCCAGACGGTCGCGGAGAACCCCTAGCCGCAGCCGGCCGCGGTCCGGAGGAGCTCCAGGAACGGCCTACCGGGGGGCGGCGTCAGGGCCTTCGTCACCACCCGGTCCTCGCGGTCTCCTGGAGGCGCCCCTGGGCCTCCGGTGGGGGATCCTCTCCGGAGGCTCGGCCCCTCGGGAGAGGCGGAACCGGCTAGGGCTTCCTAACGGTGAGGGCGCTTCCGGCCGATAGAGAGGGAGGCGGGGAGCGGAAGCAGGGAAGCCCAGAGATGAGCCGGGCATTTGGAAAGGCGACCAGGGGAGGACTGCCCGACGAATCCCAGCTGGGCAAGATCCTGGTGGCCGACGGCGACCCCGATCTGCTCGGGGCCATCGAGGCGGCGCTTCGGGCCGAGGGTCACGAGGTGGTGACGGCAAGGACGGGGTGGGAGGCCGTCCGAGTGGCCCGGGAGCAGCTGCCGTGGCTGCTCATCCTGGACGCGACGATGCCGGACG
>JBOGWD010000443.1:0-2116 GCA_050693275.1 Actinomycetota bacterium
GGTGGAACCGCCGGGCCCGCAGCCAGGAGGCCGGGTCGTCGAACGGCCCGGCCGTCTCCACCCCGGCTCGCCCGAGCTCCTCGAGGGCCTCCACCGGTCCCGTGGCCAGGAACGTGACGCGGCCGGATGGGTGCCGCTCGACGAGCGCATCGAGCAGGTCGGTAGGCGGCTCGGGGGCGATCACCAGGATGCGCACCACGGCGTCCGCGTCGCGCGCGGCCATCACCCGGTGAGCTTGCTCGGGCACGCCGGCCTCGGGTCGGGGAGGCCGCTCGGCGAGCACGTGGCCCCACCGCTCCCGGAGGATCCCGGCGTTCTTCTCCACCAGGCTCGCCGCGGTCCGCTCGTCCAGGCCGCTGGACCCGAACCGCACGTGGACCACCTGGGACCGGGGCTCGTAGATCGTGCGACGGCCTCCTTCTCGAAGCCGCAGCTGGAGGTCGACGTCCTCGCAGTAGGCAGGGACGAAGGCCGGGTCGAAGCCGCCGGCGTCGAGGAAGTCCGACCGGCGGAGGAGCAGGCAGGCCGCCGAGCCGTAGTCCACGTATCGCCGGAACCGGTACGCTGGATCGCTCGGTGTTCCGCCGAACCCGTACATCAGCGTGGAGGCATCCTCGAACAGCAGGCCCCCGGCCTCCTGCACGGTCCCGTCGTCGTTGAGGAACAGGGGCACGGCGGCGCCCCCCCGAGGGTCCGACCCGAGGGTCTCGATCAGGGGCTCCAGCCAGCCGGGCCCCACCAGCGTGTCGGTGTTGAGGAACAGCACGTGCTCGCCCCCGGCGCGCTCCGCGCCGCGGTTGGCCGCCGGGCCGAATCCCTCGTTCCGGTCGTTCTCCAGGACCTCGGCGCCGGTCACCTCCTTCCGCAGCCGGGCCGCCACGTCCTCCGGGGTGGGGTTGTCCACGATGACCACCTCGAACGGGATCGCGGTCTGCTCACGGAGGGCCTCCAGGGCGCGCCGGGTGAGGGCCCAGCCGCCGAACGTGACCATGACCACGGAGACGAGGGGACGATCGGCCCGGGGGAGGGTGAGGGCGGTCACCGCCGGAACAGCGACCGGACCCGTCCGTAGGCGTTCCGCAGGCCGGTGGTGTACCGGAACGTCTTCGTGTTGAGCACGCTCTGGAGCTCGCCCTCCTTGCCCACCACCTCCCGGCGGAGCATGTCGTTCTCCCGCTCGAGGTCGTCGATGCGGCGCTCGGCCCACGTGCGGTACTCGCGGTGGTGGCGCTCGGCATCGGCCACCCGGTCGGCCATCTTCGACCTGGCCGCGGCGTCGCGGCGGACCACGGTCCGATAGGCCTCGCGGACGGCCTCGAGCTCGTCCTGGGGGCTCCCCTCTCGCATGCGTCTCCCGGTGGTGCGGACGGTTCGGCGGCCGGCCGAGGGCATCATATCGGCCCTGGCCTCCGCCTTGACAGCCTCGCGGGCCCGGGAGTACGGTACCCGAACACACGTTCGAGTCACAGGAGCCGGGAGTGTCGAAGCGCTACGACCAGGAGGTCGAGGTCGAGCGGGACGCCGGGATGCCGGCGGCCTTCTCCTGGCGGGGGCGCCGATGGCTCGTGGCCGACGTGATCGGCCGGTGGCGGATCGAGGGCCGGTGGTGGGCCGAGGGCCGTGACCGGGAGTACTGGCGGATCGAGGCCAGGGGCGGGGCGGTGTTCGACCTGTACCACGACCGGCTGGCCGGCCGGTGGCACCTCGAGCGCGTCTGGGACTGACCGACCGTATATCCTCACGCTGGGCCGTCAACCGGCCCCCCAGGGAGGAGACGTGTCCGAGACCGAGCGCGCGCGCGAGGCACTGGAACGGGAGATGTACTGGCTCGGCGGCGAGGACGGCGACGCTGCTACCAAGGCCCAGCAGGCCCGGGTGGCCGCCGACCGCCTCCTCCAGCGGCTCCGCCGGGACGCCGCCCAGGCCGCCCCGTGGGGCGACCCCAGCCTGGCGTCCGGCAGCGGGACCCGCCGGCGGTTCAAGATCGTGCTCCACCGGATGCTTCGGCCGATCACCCGCCGGTACGACCGGTTGGCCGCCGAGCTCGCGGCGGTTCAGGTGATCCTGGCCGACTGCGTGCTCCAGCTCGAGGCCGAGACGAACCGCCTCCGGGAGG
>JBOGWD010000444.1:0-2245 GCA_050693275.1 Actinomycetota bacterium
GAGCCGCCGGCGGGTCCCGCACTGGTACCAGTACGTGTGTGGGGAGAACGAGGCCGAGTACGTCCGCCTCGTGGAGGACGTCGTGGCGTTCCGATACCCGCCGGAGACCCTCCTGCGGGTCCGCCACGCCCGGCAGGCCTTCCAGGTGGCCGAGGAGGCCCCGTGGGCGCTGTGGCATCGGCTGAGAGGCTCGCGGCCGTTGATCAAGGACCCCATCGCGCTCATGTCGGCCGGGTGGCTGGCCGAGCGGTTCGGGATGCAGGTCGTGGTGATGATCCGCCACCCCGCCGCGTTCGCCGGGAGCCTGGTGCGGCTCGACTGGCCGAGGTTCGACTTCCGGAACTGGGCCGACCAGCCGCTGTTCCTGCGCGACCAGGCGAAGCCGTATGAGGAACCCATCCGGTCGTTCGATCCCGAGCGTCAGGATCTCATCGACGAGTCCGTCCTCCTGTGGAACGTGATCCACCACGTCATCGAGGGATACCGGGACCGCCATCCGGACTGGGCGTTCCTCCGCCATGAGGATCTTGCCGAGGAGCCCGTGAAGGGGTTCCAAGGACTCTTCGAGCGACTCGATCTGGTCTGGGACGGCACCGCGGAGCGGATCATCGTGCGTTCCAGCACCGACGAGGCCCGGAAGGAGGTCCCCGCGCACCTCCACCGGACGGTCCGCCGCGACAGCAGGTCCGCGCGGTGGACGTGGGCCCGCCGGCTCACCCCGGACCAGCTCGAGCGGGTGCGGGAGGGGACGGCCGAGGTGGCCTCGGCCTTCTACGGCGACGAGGACTGGACGCCTCCCGAGGAGGTCGGCTGAGGTGAAGGTCTCCCTGGTGGCCACGGTGAAGGACGCCGGTCCCTACGTGGGCGAGTTCCTGGCCTCGGTGGCGGCTCAGGCACGGTCCCCGGACGAGATCGTGGTGGTCGACGGCGGCTCCACCGATGGGACCCTCGAGGCGCTCCACGATGCCGGCGGGGTGACGCTGATCGAGGAGCCCGGGGCGAACATCGCCCGGGGGCGTAACCTGGCGGTCCGCGCCGCCGCCCACGACGCCATCGCCGTGTCCGACGCCGACTGCGTCCTCGAGCCCGACTGGCTGGAGCGCCTCATCGAGCCCCTCGAGCAGGGAGCGGACGTGTCGATGGGGGTATACCGGCCCCTGGCCCGGACCTTCTTCGAGGCCTGCGCGGCCGCCATCTCCATCCGTGAGCCCGAGGAGGTCCGGGAGGACACGTTCATGCCCTCGGCCCGGTCGGTGGCCTTCCGCCGGGAGGCGTTCGAGCGGGCCGGCGGGTATCCGGAGTGGATGGAGCTGGGGGAGGACATGCACCTCAACCACCGGTGGCGGGAGCTCGGCGTGCGGATGGACCTCGCCCGCGGCGCGATCGTCCACCGGCGTCCTCGGCCGACGCTGGCCGGCTACTGGCGCCAGTTCGACGGCTACGCGGAGCACGACGCGGTGGGAGGGATGCACACCGGCCGCCACGCCCTCCGGTTCGCTGTCTATGGGGCCCTGACCGCCGCGATCGCGTCGCGCAGACGCGGGCTCCTGGGGCTGGGGGCGGCTGCGGGGGCCGCGTATGCGGCCCGGCCGATCCGCCGGGCCTGGCGGCGGATGCCGTCCACGGGGGAGCGCCTGGCCGCCGTGGTCGCCATCCCGGCGCTCATGGCCGTCACGGATCTGGCCAAGATGACCGGCTACATACGGGGGCTGGGATCGAGACGGGCGGGTTCGTCGATGCCGCCGCCAGCTTCCTGATCCATCCCGCGACATTGACAGCCCTTGCCTGACTCGACAGACTGCTGCGTGGCGCGCTAGGGGTACGGAAGGGAGGGTGCTCGTGAGAGGGTTCGCAGCCCGTGCGCTGCTCTCAACCGTTCTGGTCTTCTCGACGCTCGTTGCGGTCCGCTCGATCACGACGTCGCCCCCGAACCCGCGGCATCTCCCGATAAGGGGGGATGTCCTCCGAGACCTCGCTCTGCCGTTCGTGGAGAACCGGGGCCAGCTCGGGCGCGAGGTGGACTACTTCCTGGAGGGCCCCGGCGCCTCGGTGGGGTTCACCCCGCGGGGCGTCCTGATCTCGACTGACTCTGAGGCGCCCGGATCCGGCCCGATCGAGCTGACCTTCCCCGGCGCCAGGACCGTGGCCCCCGTCGGGCTCGACAGGACCCCCACGGTCGTGAGCTACTTCCGCGGCCGCCCCAACCAGTGGATCACCGCCCTTCCCACCTTCTCCAGGGTGAGGT
>JBOGWD010000445.1:0-1368 GCA_050693275.1 Actinomycetota bacterium
ATGTTGGTGGCCACCGTGACCGAGCCCTTGCGGCCCGCCTGGGCGATGATCATGGCCTCCTTCTCGTGCTGCTTGGCGTTGAGCACGTGGTGGGGGACGCCCCGGCGGTTCAGGTATCCGGACAGCCGCTCCGACTTCTCGATCGAGACCGTGCCCACCAGCACCGGCTGTCCCTTCTCGTGTCGCTCCACGAGGTCCTCCACCACGGCCCGCCATTTCGCGTCCTCGGTCTTGTAGATGAGGTCGTGCTCGTCCGCGCGGACCATCTCCCGGTTCGTGGGGATCTCCACCACGCCGAGCTTGTAGACCTCCTCGAACTCGCGGGCTTGGGTCCGGGCCGTTCCGGTCATACCCGCGAGCTTCTCGTACATCCGGAAGTAGTTCTGAATGGTGATGGTAGCCAGGGTCTGGTTCTCCTCCTTGATCCGCACGCCCTCCTTGGCCTCGATCGACTGGTGGAGGCCCTCAGAGTAGCGGCGGCCGTGGAGGATGCGGCCGGTGAACTCGTCCACGATCAGCACCTCGCCGTCGTTGACGATGTAGTCGACGTCCCGCTTGTACAGCTCCTTGGCCCGCAGGGAGTTCTGGAGATGGTGCACGAGCGGCGTGTGCACGTGCTCGTAGAGGTTCTCCACGCCCAGGTATTCCTCGACCTTGCGGACCCCGTCCTCGGTGATGGCCACGGTACGCTTGGACTCGTCGACCTCGTAGTCGCTCTCCCGCTTGAGCCGGGGGGCGATCCGGGCGAACGTCTGGTACCACTTCGCGGACTCCTGGATGGGCCCGCTGATGATCAGCGGGGTCCGGGCCTCGTCGATCAGGATCGAGTCCACCTCGTCCACTATGGCGTAGTGGTGGCCGCGCTGAACCATGTCGTCCAGCCGCATGGCCATGTTGTCCCGGAGGTAGTCGAACCCGAACTCGTTGTTCGTCCCGTAGGTGAGGTCGGCGGCGTAGGCCGGCCGGCGCTGCGCCGGCGTCATGTCGGCCTGGATCAGCCCGACCGAGAGACCCAGGATGCGGTAGATGGGGCCCATCCATTCGGAGTCGCGCTTGGCCAGGTAGTCGTTGACCGTCACCACGTGGACGCCCTCGCCCGTGAGGGCATTGAGGTAGGCGGGCATGGTCGACACGAGCGTCTTGCCCTCGCCGGTCTTCATCTCGGCGATGTTGCCCTCGTGGAGGGCCGCCGCGCCCATCACCTGGACGTCGAAGTGCCGCTGGCCGAGGCTCCGGCGGGCGGCCTCGCGGACCACGGCGAACGCCTCGGGCAGGACGTCCTCGAGCGACTCGCCGTCCTTCAGGCGGCGCTTGAGCTCCTCGGTCTTGCCCGCGAGCTCGCCGTCCGGGAGCTCCTCCACCTCGGGC
>JBOGWD010000446.1:0-5804 GCA_050693275.1 Actinomycetota bacterium
GCATCGAGGGCTTCTTCAAGGCGGCCTTCCGCTCCGGGCTGCAGCCGATCGAGCTGGCCAAGCGGATCCTCCGGGAGATGGAGGCGAACAAGACCGTGGGCGTGCGCGAGGTCTGGGTGCCGAACAGATACACGCTGGCCGTCTCCCAGGAGGATCGGGAGCGATTCAAGGGCGCCGAGGGGGCGCTGATCCGGGAGCTGGAGAACGTGGTGACGGAGGGCGCCAGGGAGAACGGCTGGGGCCTGGTGGCCCGCCCCGAGGTCGTCTTCGACACCGACGAAGGGCTGAAGCGAGGAGACCTGATCGTCCAGGGCGAGCTCACCGAGGCCACGGGCCCGCCCCCGGCCCAGGAGGCCGCCCCGGCGGTTGGTGGGCGGGCCACGCTGGTGCTGACCGGCGACGGCCAGGAGTGGACCCTGGACCGGGAACGCTCGGTGATCGGCCGCCTGTCGGGCTCGGAGATCGAGATCGAGGATCCGGGAGCGAGCCGCCGCCACGCGGAGATCCGCCGTCAGGGAGAGGAATACGTCGTCGTGGACCTCGGCTCGACCAACGGCACGCTGGTCAACGACAGCCCGATCTCCGAGGCCACCCTCGAGGACGGCGACCGGATTACCATCGGGCGAACCGTCCTCGAGTTCCGGAGGAGCTGACCGATGCCCCCGTTCGTCCTGACCGTCCTGAAGATCGTCCTCCTGCTGCTCCTGTACTTCTTCGTGTGGCGGGCGGTCCGAGCCGTGGTCCTGGACGTGTACGGCGGCCGGACCAAGGAGCGCAGGGCCCGGCCGGCCGAGCCGAAGCCCCGCCGGACCCGGGGGCGCGGTGTCGCGTCGAAGGTCGTGGTCCTGGACCCGAACGGTGGACGGGTCGGCACCCATCGACTGTCGGGCACGATCCAGATCGGCCGGGCCAAGCAGTGCGACATCCGCCCCGACGACACGTACGTCTCCCAGCTCCACGCCAAGATCTCGAACCGGAACGACACCTGGGTGGTGGAGGACCTCGGCTCGACGAACGGCACCTATCTGAACCAGCGGAAGGTGACCGCTCCCACGGGGATCTCGCCGGGCGACCGCATCCGGATCGGCAAGACCGTGCTGGAGGTCCGCAAGTGAGGTTCGTGGTCGGAGCGCGCACCGACGTGGGCCGGGTCCGGGAGGGCAACGAGGACTCGTACATGGTGCACGAGCCGCTCTTCGCCGTGGCCGACGGGATGGGCGGCCACCAGGGCGGCGAGGTGGCCTCGAAGCTGGCGCTAGACACGCTGAAGAAGGTCACCGACGGCGAGGTGGCCCTGGTCCAGGCCGTTCAGGACGCAAACCGGGCCGTGTTCGAGAAGGCCGCCGGCGACCCGGGCCTGGCCGGGATGGGCACCACGCTCACCGCGTTCGTGGCCGAGGCCGACGGGCTTCGCCTGGCCCACGTGGGTGACTCTCGCGCGTACCTGCTCCGGGACGGGGATCTCCAACGGATCACCAAGGACCACACGGTGGTCGAGGGACTGGTCGATCAGGGGAAGCTGACCGCCCACGAGGCCACCATCCACCCGCAGCGCAGCATCCTGACCAGGGCCATCGGCGTGGAGGGCGACGTCCAGGTCGATCAGGGCTCGATCGAGGTCCGCGCCGACGACCGACTCCTGTTGTGCAGTGACGGGCTGACCGGGATGGTCGACGAGGACCACATCCAGCGGATCCTGGAGGAGCAGCGGGATCCCCAGGCGACCGCGGAGGCGCTGGTCGAGGCGGCCAACGAGGCCGGAGGCCAGGACAACATCACCGCGGTGGTCATCGACGTGGTCGACGGTGACGCCGGGCAGGCTGCACCGAGTCACGCGCAGACCGCCCCGACCGAGACCGTTCGAACCGAGGCGAGCTCCGTGCCTCGACGGACCGAACGGTTCGCCATGGGCACCGCGGCGCGGCGGAGGCCGCCGTGGAAGGCCCTGGCCTGGACGCTGGCCATCCTGGTGCTGGTGGGCGGCGGACTGTTCGCGGTCAAGCGCCTGTTCGTCGATCGCCAGTGGTTCGTGGGCGAGTCCGGCGGGAACGTGGCCCTGTTCAGCGGGATCCCGGCGGAGCCCCTCGGCCTCGACCTGTCGACGCTCGTCGAGGAGACCGCCATCCCGGCGGACCAGGCGAGCCAGCTCGCCGAGTACCGCGACCTGGATCAGGGGATCACGGCCGAGAGCGAGGAGGAGGCCCGCTCGATCATCGCCCAGATCGAGGCCGACTTGGCCGCCCTCCAGCCGCCGCCGGGAGGCCCGTGAGCGAGGCCACGCCCGAGCTGCGAGCCGGACGGGCCAGGCGGAACACGGAGCTGGCCCTGCTGATCCTGGCCATCCTGCTGGCGGTCGGCGCGTACGCGCTGGTCGGCCTGGGGCTCGACGGCGAGGTCCCGGTGGGACTGGCCGGGTACGGGCTGCTCCTCGTGGGCGGATACGTGTTCGCCCACGTCGTGGTCCGGTGGCTGGCCCCGCAGGCCGACCCGGTGTTCCTCCCGACCGCGGTGCTCCTGGCCGGGCTGGGGTTCGCGGTGATTTACCGGCTCGACGCCTCGCTCGCGGGAGCCCAGACCCTGTGGCTCCTGTTCGGCCTGGGCCTGTTCGCGCTGACGCTCCTGGTGATCCGCGACCACCGCCAGCTCGACCACTTCACATACACCATCGGGCTGCTCGGCATCCTCATGCTGCTCCTGCCGCTGGCGCCGGGGATCGGACGGACCGTGCGGGGGGCCCGCCTGTGGGTGGGGATCGGCCCGCTCCAGTTCCAGCCGGCCGAGATCGGCAAGGTGCTCCTGGTGATCTTCCTGGCCTCGTACCTGAACGCCCGGAAGGAGCTGCTGGCCGTGGCCACCCGGCGGCTGGGGCCGCTGGCGCTCCCGGAGCCGCGGCACCTGGCCCCCCTGCTGGTGGCGTGGGGGATCTCCCTGGTGGTGCTGTTCCTGGAGAAGGACCTGGGATCCTCGCTTCTGTTCTTCGGCGTCTTCGTGGTCATGCTGTGGGTGGCCACCGGTCGGGCCGCGTACCTGATCCTGGGCGGTCTCTTGTTCGCGGTGGGAGCCTTCCTCGGCTACGCCGCGTTCGACCACGTGCAGGATCGGGTGGCGGTCTGGCTGAACGTGTTCGATCCAGAGCTGATCCAGGACGAGGGGTACCAGCTCGCCCAATCCATCTTCGCCCTGGCCACGGGGGGGATCCTGGGAACCGGCCTGGGCCTGGGCCAACCCGGTCTCATCCCGGACGCACACACGGACTTCGTCTTCTCCGCTGTGGGCGAGGAGCTCGGGCTCCTGGGCACGACCGCCCTGCTGCTGCTGTTCGTCCTGCTGGTCTTCCGAGGGTTCCGGGCGGCGGTGCGCTCCCCGGACGGGTTCGGGCAGCTCCTGGCCGCCGGGCTGTCGACGATCCTGGCGCTCCAGACGTTCGTGATCGTGGGGGGCGTCACGCGGCTGATTCCGCTGACCGGCATCACGCTGCCCTTCGTCTCCTACGGCGGCTCGAGCCTGGTGGCCAACTTCGTCCTGCTGGCGCTGCTGGTCCGGGTGTCCTCCGGATCCCGGGAGCGTCCCGCCGAGGGCGCGGAGAGCACCATGTTCGTCCGGGTGGCCCGGGAGCGGGGGACCTGATGGACCGACAGATCCGCCGGCTGGCCATCGGCTTCCTGGTCCTGTTCGGGGCGCTGGCGGTCAACCTCAACTACATCCAGGTCGTGGCCGCCGACCGGATCGCCAACAACAACGCGAACCGCCGACTCCTGATCCAGGAGTACGACGTCGATCGGGGGGACATCGTGGCCGCCGACCATCGGACGGTCCTGGCCGACAGCGAGGCCACCGGCGGCGACCTCAAGTACCAGCGCAGCTATCCGGAGAACCCCGACCTGGCCTACGGGCACCTCACCGGCTACCACTCGTTCATCTTCGGGCGGACCGAGCTCGAGCAGACCTATAACGACTACCTGTCGGCCCGGGCCGAGGAATTGTTCCCGCAGCGGCTCATCGACGAGATCCTGGGGCGCGACGAGAAGGGCGCGGGCCTGGTCCTGACGATCGACCCGGAGCTCCAGCAGATCGCCGCCGACGGCCTGGCCGGTCGCGACGGCGCGGTGGCGGCGCTGAACCCCCAGACCGGCGAGGTCCTGGCCCTGGTCTCCAACCCGACCTTCGACCCGAATCCGCTCGCCTCCCACGACCCCGACGAGGTCCGGCGGGCCTACCGCCAGCTCCGGCCGAGGCAGCCGGACTCGCCGCTGGTCTCACGGGCCACCGACACCTTCTTCCCGCCCGGCTCCTCCTTCAAGGTGGTCACGGCCGCCGCGGCCCTGGAGAACGGGCGAGGGCCGGACTTCGCCCTGCCCAATCCGTCAAGCCTGGACCTGCCCCAGACCACCGAGAACCTCGACAACTTCGGGGGCGGGGCCTGCTCGGGCGGTTCGCAGATCGACATGGCCTCCGCCCTCCAGCAGTCCTGCAACGTCTACTTCGCCCAGCTCGGAATGGAGATCGGGGCAGAGGCTCTGGTGGAGCAGGCCCACCGGTTCGGCTTCTCCGAGGACGTCCCGTTCGACATCCCGTTCGTGGAGAGCGAGATCCCCGATCCCGACGCCTTCGAGCTCGATATCCCGGCCCTGGCGCAGTCGGCGATCGGACAGCGCGACGTTCGCACCAACGTCCTGCACATGGCCCTGGTGGCCGGGGCGATCGGCAACGGCGGCCGGATGATGGTGCCCCGGCTGGTCAAGGAGGTTCGGGACCCGAACGGCCGGATCCTCCGCTCGTTCGGGCCCGAGGAATACGGGCAGCCGATGTCCGCGGAGAACGCGGGCACGCTCACCGAGATGATGGTGAGCGTGGTCGATGCGGGAACGGCCACGGGGGCCCAGATCCCCGGCGTCCGGGTGGCCGGGAAGACCGGGACGGCCCAGACCGCCGAGGGGGAGGCTCCGCACGCGTGGTTCATCGCGTTCGCCCCCGCGGAGGACCCGGAGATCGCCGTCGCGGTGGTTGTGCTGAACGGCGGCGACCTGGGCGAGGAGGCCACCGGCGGGGCGCTCTCGGCCCCTATCGCCCGGGACGTGATGGAAGCGGCCCTGCGGGGGTAAGAACAACCCGACCAAGCGAGTTGATCCCATGACCGCCACGCGCGTCCTCAACGATCGATACGAGGTGGGAGCCCTCCTCGGAGAGGGCGGGATGGCACGCGTCTATCGGGGGACCGATCGCGTCCTGAACCGGACCGTGGCCATCAAGGTCCTGTCGGGGAAGTACGCCAGCGACGACAGCTTCGTCACCAGGTTCCGGCGGGAGGCCCAGTCCGCCGCGGGACTGAACCACGCGAACGTCGTCGGCGTCTACGACACAGGGGACCAGGATCAGATGCACTACATCGTCATGGAGTACGTCGAGGGGGAGACCCTGGGCGACGTGCTCCGACGCGAGGGCCGACTGGACCCCGACCGAGCCACGGCCATCGCCGTGGAGGTGGCCACGGCGCTCCAGGCCGCCCACCACACCGGCCTGGTCCACCGCGACATCAAGCCCGGCAACGTAATGATGGACAGGGACGGACGGGTCAAGGTCATGGACTTCGGCATCGCCCGGGCCGCCGCCGACGACACCCTGACCCAGACCGGACTGGTGCTGGGGACGGCCGCCTACCTCTCCCCAGAGCAGGCCCAGGGGCTGGCGGTGGACGCCCGTTCGGACATCTACTCCCTCGGCTGCCTGCTCCACGAGATGCTCACCGGCCGGCCGCCGTTCACCGGCGACACTCCGGTGGCGATCGCCTACAAGCACGTCAACGA
>JBOGWD010000447.1:0-2976 GCA_050693275.1 Actinomycetota bacterium
TGGGGAGGGCCGGCGAGCTGACGCTCCTTCGACAGGCCTTCGAGCTGAGCGCGACCGAGGAGGCCTGCTACCTGTTCACGATCCTCGGGTCCGCGGGGGTGGGCAAGTCGCGGCTCACCGAGGAGGCCCTGGAGCGGCTGGGCCGGCGACCGCTGGCGCTCTCCGGCCGCTGCCTCCCCTACGGGGAGGGGATCACCTACTGGCCGGTCCGGGAGGTCGTGTGGCAGGCATCCAGCATCCCCGCCGACGCCGACACCGATCGGGCCAGGCAGGTCATCGCCGCGCGGATCGGGGCCGAGGAGCACGCCGAGCGGATCCTGGAGGGCATCGCCCATCTGATCGGGCTGGCCGGGGCCAGCGGCACGCCGGAGGAGTCGTTCTGGGCGTTCCGACGGTTCCTCGAGATCGTGGGCGGGTCCAGGCCGGTGGTGGTGCTGTTCGACGACATCCACTGGGCCGAGCCCAGCTTCCTCGACCTGGTCGCGTACCTGGCCGATTTCACCCGAGGGCCCATCCTCCTGGTGTGCATGGCCCGTCCGGACCTGCTGGAGATCCGGCCGGCGTGGGGGGCCGGCCGGCAGAACTCGATGACGATCACGCTGTCCTCGCTGCCCGCGCCCGAGAGTGAGGTCCTGGTCGACAACCTGCTGGGCGCGCGGCGAGCCGACGACGCCATCCGCCGTCACGTGGTCGAGGCCTCTGAGGGGAACCCGTTCTTCATCGAGGAGATCGTCCGGCTCCTCCTGGAGCGGGAGGCGCTCCGGTCCGAGGACGGAACGTGGGTCGCCGGCACGGACCTGGAGGCTCTGGAGGTCCCCGCCACCATCTCCGCGGTCCTGGCCGCCCGCCTGGAGCGGCTCGCCCGGGAGGAACGCGCCCTGGCCCAGCGGGCCAGCGTTGTCGGGAAGGTGTTCTACTGGGGAGCGGTCGCGGCCCTGACGCCCGAGGCCGAGCGCGAAGGCGTGGCTCGCCACCTCCAGTCGCTGATGCGGAAGGAGCTGATCGCGCCGGAGGACTCCCCGTTCACCGGCGAGGACGCCTTCCGCTTCCGGCACATCCTGATCCGCGACGCCGCGTACCAGGCCATCCCCAAGGGCGAACGCGCCGCCCTCCACGAGGCCATGGCTGCGTGGATGGAGCGGCGCGTCGGGGACCGAGCGACCGAGTTCGAGGAGATCATCGGCCATCACCTCGAGCAGGCGGCGCGGTACCGGCGGGAGCTCGGACCGGACGACGAGCGATCGACGGGGCTGGCGCTTCGGGCCGGCGAGCGGCTGGCCTCGTCGGGCCGGCGAGCCCTGGCGCGGCGGGATGCTCCCGCCGCGGCCCAGCTCCTGTCTCGGGCCGTCGATCTCCTCTCGCCGGAGCATCCCGAGGAAGCCGCCCTTCTCAACGACCTGGCCCGTTCCCAGATCGACCAGGGTGACCTCCGCGGCGCTCGGGGGACCCTTGATCGCGCGGCCCGGTCAGCCTCGGGGGCGGCTCCCGCAGCCGACGCGACCCTGAGCCGGCTGTGGCTCCAGCTGTACACCGAGCCCGAGGGCCAGACGGAGGCCATCCGGACGGAGGTCGAGCGGCTGCTGCCGGCGCTCGTGGATGCCGGCGACGAGCGCGGGGTGGCCCGGGCCTCCTACCTGTTGGTCGAGCTCGACTGGATGGCCTGCCGGTACGAGGCTGCCGCGACGAGACTGGAAGAGGTCGCCGCGCATGCCGCCCGGGCGGGGGATCGACGCCAGGAGACCGAGGCGCTGGGGAGACTCGCCGCCGCGCTCGTCTACGGACCCGTGCCGGTCGAGGAAGCCCTGCGCCGATGCGCGGAGTTGGGGGCCCGGGCACGCGGGGACCGCCGGGTCGAGGCCGGCGTGCTCGCCGCCGAGGCCGAGCTGGAGGCCATGCTCGGCCGCTTCGACGGGACCGCGGAGAAGATCGAGCGGGCGGAGGCCATCCTCGAGGATCTCGGCCTGGGGCTGATCGCCCTCACCTCAGAGCACGTCCGGGCCGCTATCCACATGCTGGCCGTTGACCCGGCCGAGGCCGAGCGCGCCTACCGGAAGACCTACGAGGCGCTGGAGCGGGCCGGGGAACGAGGGATGCTCTCGACCACGGCCGCGGAGCTGGCCCAGGCGGTCTACGAGCAGGGCCGGTTCGACGAGGCGGAGCGGTACGCGGTGATCAGCGAGGACGCCGGGGCCAGCGACGACGTAGCCACCCAGCTTCCCGTCCTCGGCCTCCGGGCCAAGCTCGCGGCCCGCCGTGGCGCTTCCGAAGAGGGAGAAGCGCAGGCCACCAGGGCCGTCCGGCTCGCGGACACGACCGAGGCGCCCAACCTCCGGGGCCACGCGCGCCTGGATCTGGCCGAGGTCCTTCGGGTCGCCGGACGCGCGGCCGAGGCCTCGGCGGCGCTGGATGAGGCCATCCGGCTCTTCGACACCAAGGGAAACGTGGTGTCGTCGGAGCGAGCCCACAGGATCCGCACGGAGGTCACCGCCGGCAGCAGCGGCCTCGCTTGACCGTCGGAGTGCACAGGGAACACAATCGATCCGTCGGAAGGAGGGAGCATGCCGAAGAGGTGGAAGATCGTGAAGGGCGGGAGCTACACGTGGCAATACGTCGACGAGGATGGCCAGGGGAACGTACGTGAGGTTCTGGCTGAATCGAGGAAATCCTGGGACGAGGAGGACGACGTCGACAAGGAAATCGACGCTATGCGGAAGGCGGATACACGGAAGAAAGACAACATCAAGAAGTCTCCGTGTCCTTAGGCTTCCTCTAGCGCCCGGCTGACCTTCTCCAGCAGCTCGCCTATCGGGAAGGGCCGCCGCAATTCTCCCTCGACCGGGTAGAGACCCAGCTTCCCCGTCTCGCCCTGTCCGGCCATGAAGATGACGACCTTCGTGTCGGCGAGCTCGGGATCCTCGCGGATCTGTTTGAGGACCGCCCAGCCGTCCGTGTCGGGCAGCTCGGCGTCGAGCAGCA
>JBOGWD010000448.1:0-5897 GCA_050693275.1 Actinomycetota bacterium
CTGGTCCGCCCGTCGCGCCAGGCTCGGAGGAGCCGGCCGTCACCGCGCCGGAGGAAGGACAGCACGAAGTCGGCCGCCGCCGCCGCGGCCTCCACGTAGTGAGACGCGCCCAGGGCCCGTCCGGTTCCGGCCAGGGCCGAGATCGCCAGCCCGTTCCACCCGGCCATGACCTTGTCGTCGGTGGCCGGCCGGACCCGCCGCTCCCGGGCCTCGAAGAGGCGGCGCAGCGCCTCGTCGGGGACGTCGGCCTCCCCCGAGGGCCGCCACAGCACGTTCCGGCCCTCCCAGTTGCCCTCGGGCCCGGCCCCGAGCGCCTCGGCGAGGTCCGTACCCACCACGCCCACGAGCTCGTCCCACGTCCAGGCGAAGAACTTCCCCTCCTCGCCCTCGGAGTCCGCGTCCTGGGAAGAGAAGAACCCGCCGTCCGGATGGCGCATCTCCCGCAGGAGGGAGTCGAGGGTGCCGGTGGCCACCCTCCGGTACGGCTCGCACCCGGTGACCTGCCACGCGTGGAGGTACTGCCGGGCCAGCTGGGCGTTGTCGTACAGCATCTTCTCGAAGTGGGGGACCAGCCACGTGCGATCGACGGCGTACCGGTGGAAGCCTCCGCCGACGTGATCGCGGATCCCGCCGGCAGCCATCCGGTCGAGCGTCAGCGTGACCATGTCGAGGGCGCCCCCCCAGCCGCGGAGGTGACAGCGGAGGAGGAGCTCGATCGTCATCGGCTGCGGGAACTTCGGGGCGTCCCCGAACCCACCCCACTCCTCGTCGAAGCCGTTCCGGAGCGCCGTGAAGGCCGCTCGCAGGACCTCCTCGGTCAGGGGCTCCTCGGAAGAGGCCGGGCCGCGTCCGATGGTCTCGATCACCCGGTGGCCCTGACGGAGCAGGTCCTCTCGCTTGTCCCGCCACGCCTCGGCCACCGCCCGGAGGACCCGGGGGAAGCCGGGCAGCCCGTGCCGGTCGTCCGGCGGGAAGTACGTGCCGGCGAAGAAGGGCCGGCCGTCCGGCGTGAGGAACACCGTCATCGGCCATCCGCCGTGCCCGCTCATCGTCTGGACGGCGTCCATGTAGATCGCGTCGACATCGGGCCGCTCCTCGCGGTCGACCTTGATGCAGACGAAGTGCTCGTTCATCAGCCCAGCGATCTCGGGATCCTCGAACGACTCCCGCTCCATCACGTGACACCAGTGACACGCGGCGTAGCCCACCGACAGGAGGATGGGGCGGTCCTCGTGGTGGGCCCGACGGAGCGCTTCCTCGCCCCACTCGAACCAGTCCACGGGGTTGTCGGCGTGCTGGAGGAGGTAGGGGCTGGTGGCCCGGGCGAGGCGATTGGGCATCCGTCCCACTCTACCCCCCTCCACTACACTGGCCGGCGGAGGGAGGTGGCCGTGAAGGAGCACGAAGACAAGCTGCATGAGGCGGTGGCGGACCTCGAGGTCGTGTCCCAGGGCATGAAGCCCCCGGAGGCCTGGCGCGCGTTCGGTGACCAGACCCTGGAGGGATTCTGGCAGTCCTGGCCGGGCGTGCGGGCCTGGGGTGAGTGGCTGTGGACGCTGATCGACAACGAGCGCGGGGACAAGGCCGCGCCGGTCGCCCCCGACGCCGAGCACGAGGAGACCGGGGGCGGGGGCTAACCCTCAGGTTCGGTCGGTGAGGGAGAGGAGCGGACGAGCTCCGTCGCAGCCTGTCCAAGACCCAAGAATACGAGGACTTTGCCAAGTATCACCTGGAATGCTTCCCAGTAGGCCGGTCCCGGGTAGTCGCGCGCATCGGGCAGCTCAAGGCCCGCACTCGTGAGGTCCCCACCGATTCGTTCCACCAACCCGCGAGCTCGGCTGGCACGCATGTAATGTGATTCCTCGGCATCCGCGGGCTCCGCAAGCCACTCCGCCAGGACCGTGAGCGCACGGAGAAGAGGAATCCATTCCACCCACCGTGGGGGACTCTCGATCTCCAGAAGGTTCAGCCACTCCCCTGGACTAAGGTTGAAGACCCGTTCGTTCCCTCGCCACCGAGCATTCACTACTCCGGCATCCGCGAGGGAGACCAGGGCGTCGTTCACGTTTCGTTTCGAATAGCCGATCGCTTGCCCGATCCGTGCGACGGGAGCAGCAAGCTCCTCGGACGTCAGGAGGAACCGAAGGATCTCAGGCTTGGTGCCCGGCCCGAAGAACGCCCGCATCCGCAGCGAGAAGCTGACCGGGTCGGCCAGCGCCGGCTCCCGGGACTTGCCGCTCCGCTGCGCCCGTGGCCGGAGGAAGCCAAACTGCCTGAACATCGGATCAGGGTCACCGACGTAATCCAAGACCCGGGGGGAGAACACGGGCACATCTTCGATTCGGCTAGATCGTCGTCTGCGAGCCCGCCAGCGGAGGGAGGGGTTGTGCTCCGCGCACCAGGCAACAACCGCCGAGACGAGAGCTTTCCTCTCGGGCGCGTTGGGGGTGAGATTGTGTATTCGCTGAAGGCTGAGGTAGCGGCCGTTCAGCGTGATCCAGTCCATGAGCTCGTCGAAGAGCCGCGGATCATTTCGGCCGATCTCGATCGTGAAGAGAACCAGGGCCTCCGGATCCACGGCCCACGAGTCTCGCCGGGTGACGTCGGCGAGTATCCCGAGCTGGGCCCATTGGCCCCATGCGAACTCCTGGAGAGCGTCCAGGGCGCGGCGCCTAGAGTCCGAGGTCGACATCGGGTACCCCCAAGATGGTCAGGGCCTGTACCAATTGATCGCGGAAGGGCTCCGAAGGATCGTGACTACGGGTCCAGTTGGCGGCTCGGAGGAGCTCCTGCTGCGATGGCTTCAGAGCGCGGAGGTCTGCCTCGTGACGCCCCCCTCCCTGATCGACCATCGCATAGAGCTTGAAGTGGATCTGGTCTTCCCGCGCGGCGAAGTGGACCTTGAGCGCCGGGCCATATTCACGCGAGACGAGCCTCTTCTGAAGTCCCTGTGGCAGTCCCAGCTCGATGAGGTCAGCGGGACGGAAGTCCAGCCATTCGGCCGGCAGCCCGAAGTCGCCAGCCACGCGATCCCGGGCGGCTGCGAGGGGTGGTGGCAGCTCCTTGGTGGGACGGATCTCGCCCCCGGACAGGGTTCCAAGGATGTCTACGTCTCTTGTGGGCCGGTGGATCAGCCCGAGGGCCTGGAGGGCAGTCCCTCCGATGACTACCAGCTCATAGTAGGCGCCCCGGGTTCGGACCTGCTCTTCCAGTGCCCGGAGCAGGCTATCGAGATGTTTGGCGTCCTGAATCGTGATGATAGTCATCTCGACTCGAGATGATACACGTCTCGTCTTCCGATGTCTAGACCGTCGGCGGAGCAGATGCCTCCAGCCCGTCCTCCTCACGGATGTGGCCCGCAATCATGGCCCAGGTATCCGCGACCGGAGCCGTAGACTGTCGCCGTGGTCCAGAGGGTCCTCGTCGCCACCGACCAGAGTGAGAGCGCGAGCCACGCGGTCCGGTGGGCCGCGGACATGGCGGAGCGCTTCTCTGCCGAGCTGGTCCTGCTCCAGGTGGTCCTCCCGGCCTCCGAGCAGGATGGCCCCGCCAGGACCGACCACCAGGACACCGTCGATTCGCTCCGGGCCATGGCCGAGGAGCTCGCCGGGGCCAGGGGTCGGGCCCGGGTGGTCGTCGACGCCGACCCGGCCCGAGGGATCGTCCGGGCTTGCGACGACCTCGGCGTCGACGTGTGCGTGGTGGGCAACGTGGGGATGAGCGGGCGAACCTCGTTCCTTCTGGGCAACGTGCCCAACCGCGTGTCTCACAACGCCCGGTGCACCGTGATCATCGTCAACACGTCTCGCCCGGCGGTGACGGGGGAGCGCAAGCGCTCCGGGGCCATCCCGGTGGCACCGCACGTGACGGAGGAGGAGGGCCTCCACGTGGAGGGCAGGCTCCTGGGCCGGGCCGCCCGGATCGGCCGGGTCCTGGCCCGGGAGGGCTTCCAGGAGGTCTTCGCCGGCACCCGCACCGACGACGAGGAGGCCGTGCGCGATCGCGCCCGCCGGCTCCGCGCGGCCATGGAGGAGCTCGGTCCGACCTTCGCCAAGATGGGTCAGATCCTGTCGACGCGACCCGACCTCCTGCCGCACGCCTTCATCGAGGAGCTCTCCACCCTTCAGGATCGGGTCACCCCGATGACCGAGCAGGAGGTCGTCAAGGTCATGGAGGAGGAGCTGGGGGTCCCGTGGGAGGACGTCTTCGAGTCGATCGACGCCGAGCCGATGGCGGCGGGGACCATCGCCCAGGTGCACCGGGCCACGCTCACGGACGGCGAGCGGGCGGTGGTCAAGGTCCAGCGCCCCTCGGCTCGGAAGGACATCATGTCCGACCTCGGGCTCCTGGAGCTGTTCGCCGAGAAGACCGGGGAGCGGGAAGCGTTCCGACAGGTGATCGACCTCCCCACGATCGTCGAGCACCTGTCCGATTCGCTGAAGCGGGAGCTCGATTTCCGCCAGGAGGCCCAGAACCTCGAGCGGATGCACGGAGCGCTGGCCGCGTTTTCGCGCCTCGAGGTGCCGCGCGTCTATGGCGAGTTCTCCACCGACCGGCTGCTGGTCATGGAGGAGATCCAGGGCATCCCCATCCGGGAGGCGCCCGAGGGCGAGACCCGCAAGGAGGCGGCCCGACAGCTCCTCGAGTCGTACTACCAGCAGATCCTGGCCGACGGCTTCTTCCATGCCGACCCCCACCCCGGAAACATGATGTGGTGGCACGACTCGATCTACTTCCTCGACCTCGGGATGGTGGGGGAGGTCGATCCCGAGACCCGCCAGCTGATGCTCCTCCTGTTGATGGCGTTCTGGCGGGAGGACGTCGAATTCCTCTCCGACGTCGTCCTGATGCTGGCGGGGGAGGAGGACCGGGCCGATCTCGACGTCGAGGCGTTCCGGCAGGAGGTGGGGAGCCTCATGACGCGGCACCGGGGCGTGGCCCTTCGGGAGCTCCAGCTCGGGCCGATCCTCCAGGAGATTACCGAGATGTCGATCCGCCACGGCGTGCGCCTGCCGGCCTCACTGGCGCTCACCGGCAAGGCCCTGGCCCAGATGCAGCTCGCCGTGGGAGAGCTCGATCCGACGCTCGACCCGTTGTCGGTGGTCGGGGACTTCATGATGCGCGGCTTCATGAGCCGCCTCCGGGAGCGACTCGATCCCAAGTGGCTGTTCTACGAGGGCCAGAAGCTGCGGACGCGCATCGTCCGGCTGGCCGAGGCCATCGAGCGCCTGGCCGGGGCCCGGCCCGGGCCGAAGCTGCAGGTGCACTTCAAGGGCACGGAGAACCTCGAGCACCAGATCCGCCGGGCGGGGCGCCGGGTCTCGATGGGGCTGATCTCCGGCGGATCGCTCGTGGGTGCGGCCGTGGCCGCCCTGGGCTCGCTGCCGGCCTGGGTGCCGGCCATCCTGGGCGGCCTGGGCGGCGCCCTGGCCCTCGGGCTAGTGGTCGACGTTCTCCGGCGCGGTCGATAGCTCGGCGTCGGCCGTCGGCGGGGTCCTCGGCGCCTCCGGGGGTGCCTCGCCTCTCCGGCGGATGGCCTTCCGGAGCCGACGTTCCACCACGAACGCCACCACCCCCATGATGGCTCCCAGGGTGGCCCGCTCCATCCACGTGGTGATCCGCCGTCTTCGCCCGGCCATCGCCCTCCGAGACCGTCGACACATCCTAGCCGTGCGGCCGGATCAGGAGGCGGCCCCGCCCACGCCCGACGCGAGCCGGATCATCTGGGCGTAGGCCGTGGCCGTGGAGGGGCGCTGGGCGGGGTCCTTCTCCAGCGCCCTGAAGACGGCCCAGGCCAATCCCTCGGGACAGTCGTCGCGGCCGGCACAGGGGTCCGATGGCTCCTCCTCCAGATGGGCCACGGCGACCTGGAACGCGGCCTTCTCACCGAACGGCGC
>JBOGWD010000449.1:0-1900 GCA_050693275.1 Actinomycetota bacterium
TCTCGGAGGACGACGTGCCGAGGCTGGTCGGCCGGATGTCGTTCTTCCTCAACGCCGGGATCCGCTTCGTGGAGGAGCTCTGCAAGGTCCGGGCCATGGCCCGGCTGTGGGATCGGGTCTGCCGGGAGCGGTACGGCGTGGAGGACCCCTCGCACCGCCGGTTCCGGTACGGCGTCCAGGTCAACTCCCTCGGGCTCACCGCCGACCAGCCGGAGAACAACGTCTACCGCATTTTCCTGGAGATGCTGGCGGTCACCTTGTCGAAGGACGCTCGGGCCCGGGCCGTTCAGCTCCCGGCGTGGAACGAGGCCCTGGGCCTGCCCCGGGCCTGGGACCAGCAGTGGTCGCTCCGGGCCCAGCAGATCCTGGCGTACGAGTCCGACCTCCTCGAGCACGAGGACCTGTTCCACGGCTCGGCGGTGGTGGATGACCTCACCGACCGCATCGAGACCGAGGCCTGGGAGGAGATGGATCGGGTCGAGGAGCGGGGCGGGTCGGTGGAGGCCATCGGCTACATGAAGGAGCGGCTGGTCGAGGCGCACGCCGAGCGGATCCGGCTGGTGGAGTCGGGCGACCGTGTCGTGGTCGGCGTGAACCGGTTCACCGAGTCGGAGCCCTCCCCGCTGGTCGAGGCGCTCGATGAGGGCTTCGCCTACCACGAGATCGATCCCCAGGCCGAGTCCGAGCAGATCGAGGGGTTGGCGCGGTGGCGCCGCGATCGAGACGAGGCCGCGACCCGGCGGGCGCTGGACGCCCTGCGCCGGGCCGCGGAGGGTGCGGACGAGCTGGTCCAGCCCTCGATCGACGCGGTCCGGGCCGGCGTGACAACGGGCGAGTGGGCCGGGGCGCTCCGGGAGGTGTTCGGCGACTACCGGGCGCCCACCGGCGTGTCCGGTCGCTCGACGGGCGGCGCCCGGCAGGATCTCCGGGTCGCCCGCCGGCGCGTCGAGGAGGCGGCTCGTCGGGCCGGGGTGACGAGGGTCCGGATGCTCGTGGGCAAGCCGGGGCTGGACGGGCACTCCAACGCCGCCGAGCAGATCTCGGTCCGGGCCCGCGACGTCGGGTTCGAGGTGATCTACCAGGGCATCCGGCTGACCCCCGGGCAGATCGCCCGGGCCGCCGCAGAGGAGGACGTCCACGTGATCGGCCTGTCGGTTCTCTCCGGAGCGCACGGCATCCTGGTCCCCGAAGTGCTCGACCGGCTCCGGGAGCAGGGCGTCGACCCGGCCCGGGTCCCCGTGGTCGTGGGAGGCATCATCCCCGACGAGGATGCCGCCAAGCTCCGGGGGCTCGGCGCAGCCAGGGTGTACACGCCTCTCGACCACGACCTGACCCGGATCGTCGGCGAGATCGCCGACCTGATTGCCGCGGACGGGAACGGCTCGTAACGGGGCCGCGGGTATGCTTCGCGCGTGACCAGCGACCTTCCCCGGGGCAACGAGGGGCGGATGATGGAGCGGGAGCACGTCGGGTACGACGGGACGGAGCCCCGTCCGCTGCCATGAACGACGCCGTCGTGGCCGAGTTCACGGATCCGTGGGAGGCTCGGCTGGCCCGCCACTACCTGGCTGACGCAGGCATCGAGGCCCGGCTGGAGGCCACCGGCCCGGACCGGCGGCTGACCGGAGAGGGTGGGGGACGGCTCCGCCTGGTCGTCCCCTCGCTCGCGGCCGAGGAGGCTCGGGACCTCCTGGAGGAGATGGAGGAAGGCCGGCACGAGGAGCTCCGGAGCCGCCGCCCGCTGTGGATCCCGGCGGTGGCCGCGCTGGTCATCGTGGGCCTGGTGTGGGCCGCGGTCCCCGGCTTCCTGTGGCCGTGGATCCTGCTGGCGGCACTGGTCGGCTTCCTCCTGTGGCGGGCCGCCGGACCGCGGACGCCGCGCGACTGACGCCCTTTGCGG
>JBOGWD010000450.1:0-8646 GCA_050693275.1 Actinomycetota bacterium
GCGGACGGCGCCGTCCTCGGGGATGGCGGGGGAGAGGGCACCAATTGTGCAGCACTTTTGTGTGCCCCCGGCAGGATTCGAACCTGCGCCCCTGGTTCCGGAGACCAGTGCTCTATCCCCTGAGCTACGGGGGCCGCTCGGCTCAATGGTAGCAATCGAAGTCGGCGCGGGGCCATTGCTATGATGCGCTGACGCTCTTGGGGAACGACGCGCGCGTGCGGGTCCTGGTGGCCGACGATGACCCAGTGATCCTCCGGCTCATCGAGGTCAACCTCGGCCTCGAGGGGTTCGAGGTGGAGACGGCGAACCGAGGGGAGGAGGCCATCACCAAGGCGAGGCAGGTCGCCCCCGACGTGATCCTCCTCGACGTCATGATGCCCGAGATGACCGGCTGGGAGGTGGCCGCCCGGCTCAAGGAGGACGGCGAGACCGCGCACATCCCCGTGGTGTTCCTCTCAGCCCGGACCCAGGAGGAGGACCGGCGCAAGGGCCAGGAGCTGGGTGTGGCCGCCTACGTCAGCAAGCCCTTCGACCCCGTCGAGCTGGTGGAGACCATCCGGCGGCTGGCCGGCAGGGCCTAGCCGGGGGCCACGGCCGATGATCGAGCTGGAGCTGGCCCGGCTCGTTCGAGGCGCGGTCGAGCGTCTCGCGGGCGAGCAGGGGTTCGAGATCCCCGAGATCCCCGAGATCGAGGTGACCCGGCCCCGCCAGAAGGAGCACGGCGACTACGCCACGAACGTCGCCCTGGTGATCGGCTCGCTGACCGGCCGGAACCCCCGGGAGGTGGCGGAGGCCCTGGCTCGGCATCTCCCGACGTCGGATCTCCTGGTCAAGGTCGAGGTGGCCGGCCCCGGCTTCATCAACTTCACCGTGGGCCACGCGTGGCTGTACCGGGTGCTCGGGGAGATCGAGCGCCTGGGGGCGGCGTACGGGCGGTCCGGGGACGAGCCGCCCGAGCGGGTGCTCGTGGAGTTCGTGTCGGCCAACCCCACCGGGCCGCTCCACGTGGGCAGCGGCCGGAACGCCGCGGTGGGGGATTCCCTGGCCAGGGTGCTCGAGGCCGTCGGCCACACGGTCGAGCGGGAGTACTACGTGAACGACGCCGGTACGCAGGCGATGCTGTTCGGCGCGTCCATCGAGGTCCGGTACCTTGAGCGATTCGGCCGCGCCGGGGAGATCCCCGAGGGCGGCTATCAGGGCGAGTACATCGCCGAGCTGGCGGAGGCCATCGCCGCAGACCTCGGTGAGGCGCTGCTGGACGCGTCAGACGAGGAGCGGCGGGCCCGCCTAGCCGAGGAGGGGATGCGCCGGGCCCTGGCCAGCATCCGGGCCACGCTCGAGCGGATGGACGTGCGCATCGACCGCTGGCTCCACGAGTCGTCGCTCCACGCCGAGGGCCGCATCGACGAGGCCGTGGAGCGTCTGCGCCAGGCCGACCTGGCCTACGACGCGGACGGCGCGGTGTGGTTCCGGTCCACGCGGTTCGGTGACGAGAAGGACCGGGTCCTGATCCGGGCGACCGGGGACCCCACGTACTTCGCGGCGGACTGTGCGTACCTGCTCGACAAGTTCGGCCGGGGCTACGATCGTCTGCTCTATATCTGGGGCGCCGACCACCACGGCGTCGTGAAGCGGCTCCAGGGGGTGGCCGAGGCGTTCGGGTACGACCTCGAGCGGGCCGAGTTCATCCTGTACCAGCTGGTGCATCTGCGGCGGGGCAGCGAGCCCGTCCGGATGAGTCGTCGCCGCGGCGAGATCATCACCCTCGACGAGCTGCTCGACGAGGTCGGTCCCGACGCGGCCCGGTACACGCTCCTGACGCGCTCGACCGACACGGCCATCGATTTCGACATCGCGTTGGTCAAGTCGCGGTCGCTGGAGAACCCCGTCTACTACGTCCAGTACGCGCACGCGCGCATCGCCAGCCTGATCCGGTACGCCGCCGAGCAGGGCACGACGATGGTGCCCTTCGAGGACGTCGACCCCAAGGAGCTGGTGCACGAGACCGAGCTCGACCTCCTCCGGAAGCTGGCGGACCTTCCCGAGCAGCTCAGGGTGGCCGCCGCGCTGCGGGCCCCGTACCGCCTGACGAAGTACGCGGAGGAGCTCGCCGCCGACTTCCACCGATTCTACACGGAGTGCCGGGTGGTCACCGAGGACGCCCCGCTGACCCAGGCCCGACTCCACCTCGCCGGGGGGACGAAGCAGGTGATCGGGAACGTGCTGGACCTCCTGGGGGTCTCCGCTCCGGAGTCGATGGACCGGCTCGAGGATGAGGGATGAGCCGCCCGGAAGGCGGTGGTCCCGAGCCCGCCGCTCCTCCGCCCGACGGGGTCGAGGTCCGGCCGGCCCTCCCTGCCGACGCGCGCGACGCGCTCCGCCTGCTCGCGGACGTGGCCGCCGAGGGCCGGTACATCCGCACCGAGGACGTCCGGTGGACGGTTCGCGAAATGCGCAAGCGGTACCGGAGGTCCTGGACCACCGATGAGGCCGCGATCGTGGCCGTGACCGACGGGCGGGTGATCGGCAACCTCGGCCTGGCCCGGGAGCCGAACCCGGTGACCCGGCACGTGGCCTCCCTGGGCATGGCCGTGGCCGGTGACTGGCGCTCCCGAGGCGTGGGGTCGGCGCTCCTGGCCGAGGCGTTCCGATGGGCGCGCTGGGCCGGGGTGGAGAAGCTGGCTCTCACCGTCTATCCGGAGAACGATCGGGCCCGACGCCTGTACGAGAAGTTCGGGTTCGAGGAGGAGGGCCGGCTGACCGGCCATTCGAAGAAGCGGCACGGGTACGAGGACGAGATCGTGATGGGTCGTTGGCTGTGACCGAGTCGATCGGGGTCGGGATGCTCGGTTGTGGCACGGTGGGCTCCGCCGTGATCCGTCTGCTCCACCAGCACGCCGAGGACGTGACCCGCCGGACGGGCCGGCGGCTCGATCTCGTGCGGGTGGCCGTCCGCGAACCGGCCCGGGACCGGGGCGTTCCACTCGACGCGGCGCGGTTCACCGCGGACCCCCTCGAGGTCGTGACCGCGGAGGACGTCGAGGTGGTGGTGGAGCTCATGGGCGGGATCGAGCCGGCCCGAATGGCGGTCCTGGAGGCCCTCCGGCTCGGCAAGCGCGTGGTGACGGCGAACAAGGAGCTCCTGGCGACCCACGGGCCCGAGCTGTTCGAGGCGGCGGCGGAGGGGAAGGCGGGCCTCCACTTCGAGGCGGCCGTGGCCGGGGGCGTCCCGCTGGTCCGCCCGCTGATCGAGTCCCTGCCGGGAGAGCGCATCACCAGGCTGCTGGGGATCGTCAACGGGACCACGAACTTCATCCTGACCCGGATGACCGAGGACGGCGCCTCGTTCGAGGACGCCCTGGCGGAGGCGCAGCGCCTGGGCTACGCGGAGCGCGACCCCTCCGACGATCTCGACGGGTATGACGCCGCCGCGAAGTGCGCCATCCTGGCCGCGCTTGCCTTCGACACCCGGGTCGTCCTGGGCGACATCTACCGGGAGGGGATCGGCCGCGTCACGACCGAGGACATCGCGTTCGCCGACCGGCTCGGCTACCTGATCAAGCTGCTGGCCGTGGCCGAGCTGGAGGATGGCGAGGTGGCGGTGCGGGTCCACCCCGCCATGATCCCCATGGATCATCCGTTGGCCGCCGTGCGCGACGCGTTCAACGCGGTGTTCGTGAGCGGCCCGAACGTCGGGGAGCTGATGTTCTACGGGCGGGGCGCCGGCGGGGAGCCGACCGCGGTCGCCGTGGTGGGGGATCTCGTCACGGCGGGCCGGCTGGCCGCGGAGGGGCGCCCGGGACTGACCTTCACCTGGGAGGTCCGGCGCCCGGTCCGGCGGATGGAGCGGATGGAATCCCAGTACTACCTCCTGCTCGACGTGGTCGACCGGCCCGGCGTCCTGGCCCAGGTGGCCGGGGTGTTCGGCGAGCACCGGGTCTCCATCAAGTCGGTGTGGCAGGAGGGACGGGGGGACGACGCGCTGCTTGTGCTGATCACGCACCGGGCCAACGAGGGAGCCCTCCAGCGCACGGTGGAGGACCTGCGCTCGCTGGACGCCGTGATCGAGGTCCGCAGCGTGATGCGCGTGGAGGGAGAGGAGTAGCGTGGCCCGCCTGTGGCGCGGCGTGATCGAGGAATATCGGGACCGTCTCCCGGTCACCGCGGCCACGCCGGTGGTCACACTGCTCGAGGGCGGCACGCCGCTGGTCGCCTCCGAGCGGCTCTCCGAGGAGACCGGCTGCCTGGTGTACCTGAAGTACGAGGGCGCCAACCCCACCGGCTCGTTCAAGGACCGGGGGATGACGGTGGCGGTATCGCGGGCCGTCGAGCACGGGGCCAAGGCTCTGGTATGCGCCTCGACCGGCAACACCAGCGCATCGGCGGCGGCGTACGCGGCCCGGGCCGGCCTGGCATGCGCCGTCCTGGTCCCCAAGGGCGGGGTGGCCGTGGGGAAGCTGGCCCAGGCCCTGGTCGCCGGAGCGCGGGTCCTCGAGATCGACGCGGGCTTCGACGAGGCCCTCCGGCTCACCCGCGAGCTGGCCGACCGGCGCCCGGTGACCCTGGTGAACTCGGTGAACCCCGACCGCATCCAGGGCCAGAAGACCTGCGCGTTCGAGATCTGCGACGCCCTCGGCCGGGGGCCGGACCTCCATCTCGTACCCGTGGGCAACGCCGGCAACATCACCAGCCACTCGCTGGGCTACCGGGAGGAGCGGGAGGCCGCTCACATCGAGCGCCTCCCTCGGCTCTTCGGGTTCCAGGCCGCCGGGGCGGCGCCGATCGTTCGGGGCGAGCCCGTGGAGCGCCCGGAGACCGTGGCCAGCGCGATCCGGATCGGCAACCCGGCTTCGTGGAAGTCCGCCGTGGAGGCCGTAGCCGAGTCCGCGGGCGAGATCCTCGCGGTGACCGACGAAGAGATCCTCTCCGCGTACCGTGATGTCGCGGCCGAGGGCCTGTTCGGGGAGCCGGCCTCGGCCGCATCCGTGGCCGGCCTGCGGCTCCTGGCCCGCACGGGGGCGCTGGAGCGGGGGGCGGTGGTGGTGTGCGTGCTCACCGGCCACGGGCTCAAGGACCCCGAGACCGCGATCGAGGGTGCCGTCCCACCGATCTCGGTGCCGGCCGACGCGGCCATCGTGGCCGACGCGCTGGACCTCTAGCCATGCGTCTGATGGTCCGGGCTCCGGCGACGGTGGCCAACCTGGGACCGGGGTTCGACGCGATGGCCCTGGCGGTCGACCTGTGGAACGAGATCGAGGCCGACACCGATGCCCCGCCGGCCGTGCAGGTGTCCGGCGAGGGCGCCGGCGAGCTTCCCGAGGATGCCTCGAACCTGGTGTTCCGGACCATGGCCTGGCTGGCCAGGGAGGTCGGTGGGTCGCTCCCGCCCTTCGCCCTGCGCTGCCGGAACCGCATCCCGCTCGAGCGGGGCCTGGGATCGTCCGCGGCCGCCGTGGTCGGCGGCCTGCTGATGGCCGACCGGCTCCTCGAGTCCGGCCTCGACCCGGACCGGCTGCTCGAGGTCGCCGTGGACGTCGAGGGCCATCCCGACAACGTGGCCGCGTGTCTCCGCGGAGGCGTGATCGTGACGTACCTATCCAGGGCCGGCTGGCGGGCCGAGCGGCTCACGCCGCACCCCTCGCTCCGGCCCGTGGTCCTGGTGCCGGAGCACGAGCGGCTCCCCACCGCCGACGCCCGCCGGGTCCTTCCCCGAGAGGTGTCGCTGGCCGATGCGGCCTTCAACGCGGGTCGAACCCCGCTGGCCCTGCTGGCCCTGACGGAGCGGCCGGAGCTCCTGCCGGAAGCGCTCGAGGACCGGCTCCACCAGCAGCGTCGCCTGCCCCTTGTGCCCGGGGCTCGGGCGGTGTTCGAGGACCTCCGGGCGGCCGGCGTCCCCGTCTGCGTGGCGGGCGCCGGGCCGTCCCTGCTTGCCTTCGAGTCCGAAGGTCGCAGCGTCCCAGACCTCGGCCCGGGGTGGAGGATCCTCCGGCTCCAGCCGACGCCGACAGGTGCCGATGTCCGTGTCGAGGGCGTTGAGCGATCACGAGGACACCCCTAGACTGGACGAGATGCCCGAACAGGGGGGGCTGCTCGTTCCAGAGGCGTTCCCCTCTTCTCCCGTCCCCCGGGTCCCGGTCGTCTCCGACCTCCCGGGCAAGATCCTGGCGGTCAAGGAGGGGGAGACGTTCCTGTACTCCGACATCGAGGGGAACCTCGACGACCGCTTGGAGTTCGGGCTCGGCCTGTACCACCTCGACACCCGGTTCCTGTCGCACTACCGGCTGCGGATCTCGGGCCGTGACCCGATCCTGCTGTCCTCCTCGGCGGAGCGGGTGTACGTGTCCCACGTCGACCTCACCAACCCAGATCTGTACGAGGAAGACCGCCCGCCGATCAACCAGCACACGCTGAACATCAGACGGATCCGAGCCATCCGGGGTCGGCTGTACGAGCGGATCAGGATCAAGAACTACAACGCCCACGCGGTCAACCTCGAGCTCGACCTCACCTTCGGCGCCGACTTCGCCGACATCTTCGAGGTCCGCGGCCTGGCTCGGGAGACCCGAGGCACGTACGAGCCGCCCACGACCAGCGAGCGGTCGATCGAGTTTGGGTACGTGGGCGAGGACGGCGTCCGTCGCCAGACCCGCATCGAGTTCGGCGTGCGGCCGGCCCGGGTGGAGGTTCGGGGAGACCTGGTCCAGGCCTGGTTCTCGGTCCACCTCCCCGCGCACGAGACCACCACCATCCCCCTGGTCGTGGAGCCGGTGGTCGACGATCGGTACTCGCCGCCCGGCGACTTCGACGAGGTCGTCCACGCCCTCCGCCACTCCTACGAGGACTGGGAGCGGGAATGCACCCAGATCCGGACCGACAACGAGGTGTTCGACCAGCTTCTCACCCGCGGCGTCCGGGACCTCCGGGCCCTGTACACCGAGATGGACGGGGCCGGCATCATCGCGGCGGGGATCCCGTGGTACGTGGCCGCGTTCGGGCGGGACACGCTGATCACCTCACACCAGATGCTGATGCTGTCGTCCCGGCCCGCTCGGGAGAGCCTTCAGGTCCTGGCGGAGCACCAGGGCACGCGGGTCGACGACTGGCGCGACGAGGACCCCGGCAAGATCCTCCACGAGATCCGGAAAGGGGAGCTGGCCCGGTCCGGCTTCCTGCCCCACACGCCCTACTACGGGTCGGTCGATGCGACCCCGTGGTTCCTGATCCTGCTGGCGCAGTACTTTCGATGGACGAACGATCTCGGGTTCGTCAAGCAGCTCCTGCCCGCGGCCGAGGCGGCGCTCGAGTGGATGGACACGTACGGCGATCCCGACGGCGACGGCTTCGTGGAGTTCCGGTCGCGCTCGCCGCGGGGGCTCCGGAACCAGGGGTGGAAGGACGCCCACGACTCGGTGATGCATACGGACGGGCGGATCGCCGAGCCCCCCATCGCCCTGGCCGAGGTCCAGGCGTACGTGTACATGGCCAAGGTCCGGATGGCCGACGTGTACGGCGCCCTGGGCGACTTCGAGCGAGCCGTGCGGCTGAAGGACCAGGCCACCGTGCTCCGGCGCCGCTTCCAAGAGACCTTCTGGATGGAGGACGAAGGGTTCTTCGCCGGGGCGCTCGACGGGGACAAGGAGCCAGTCAGGACGATCGTGTCGAACCCGGGGCATGGGCTCTACTGCGGGATCGTAGATCCGCGGCGAGCCGAAGCGGTGGCCAGGCGGCTGTTCGAGCCCGACATGTTCTCCGGCTGGGGGATCCGGACCATGAGCAAGGAGGCGGCCGGCTACAACCCGATGAGCTACCACAACGGCACGGTGTGGCCGCACGACAACGCGCTGATCGCCGCGGGCCTGAAGCGGTACGGTTTCCTCGACGCCACCAACCGCATCGCCACGGCGATGTTCGAGGCCGCGCAGTACGCCGAGTACATGCGCCTGCCCGAGCTGTTCTGCGGGTTCACCCGACGAACCCCCAGCCCGCCGGTGCAGTACCCGGTGGCCTGCTCGCCCCAGGCCTGGGCCGCCGGCGCGCCGTTCCTGCTCCTCCAGGGGATGCTGGGCGTCTCCGCGGTGGCGCACGAGAACGTCCTGACGGTGAACAAGCCCCACCTGCCCCCGTGGCTGAACGAGGTCGAGGTCCGGAACCTCCAGGTCGGCAACAGCACCCTGTCGCTGGTGTTCCGCCGGGAGGGTGAGACCACCGGGTTCTCCCTCCTCTCCCGTGACGGCGACGTCCGGGTGGTGATGGAGGAGTAGCGCCAAGACCGTCCGGACTAGACTGCTGGCGAGGGGCATCCGTTGCGCCACAGCCGGACCATCGACCGCCGACGAGGCTGACCTGTGGCCACGGGTTTCGTGGGCCGTCGAGGGGAGGTCTCAGCCATCGTCGGCCTGTGCCAGTGGGTGGTCGAGGAAGGATCGCCGGGCGCCCTGGTGATCCAGGGGGATCCTGGGAGCGGTAAGACCCGTCTGCTGGCCGAGGCCGCTGGGCGGCTTCCGATCTCCCTGCATCTCCCCGTGATCGGCTACGAGCCGGAACGCGGGGTCCCTCTGGCCGCTGCCCGGAACCTGCTCCGGAAGCTGACCGAGGTGCCCGAGTACGGGCCACGACTGGAGAAGTTGCTCCTGGGCACCGGCGCGG
>JBOGWD010000451.1:0-5644 GCA_050693275.1 Actinomycetota bacterium
TCCACCCAAACTCGGTGAGCAGGTCTTTCGCATCCCCAATCGGGACCGCCAGTGATTCCCGTGTGGCACGTCTGTGGCACGCGGAACATCCGTGGCGGGCTGGCTCAGCGCAGAAGGACGACTCTGAGAGGCTGTCGCGGAAAGGTCAGCGGTGGCGCCGGCAGCAGGACAAAGAAGCGGCCGATCGTAGAGATCGCGGTGAGGGTCTTCTCGGAGTCTGCCCTCCTCCGGATGGGGTCCACTTTTCCGCGGCCCTGATCTTCAGCAGATTGTGGACCGTCTGCTCGAAGCACCACTCGCTGTTGCAGGCCTTCAGCCCACGTCGCCTGAAGCGCCCGGCGCCACGCTGTCGTTGCTGGCCGAACACCGGCTCGATCGACCCGCCGCGTTTTCGATAGAGGCGCCCCCCTCGCTTGGTGCGGAGCTTGCGGTCCATGCGCTGGGTCTTCGATAGCCCCTCCGGGATCCGCCCACGTGGCCGCGGTTGGTCGCCGGGGCCGGCGCGCTTGCGGTTCCTGGTGGCGATCAGCAGCTCCACGCCCAGCTGGTCCTCCAGCCCGAGGTTGTCCTCGGTCACGTAGCCGGCGTCGCCGACGACCACGCCGATCTTCCTGCTCACTCCGGCTTTGGCCAGGTTCTCCTTCGCCTGCTCGACCATGGGGTGCAGCTGCGCGTAGTCGGTGGAGTTCGTGGTGACCTCACAGGCCACGACGATCTGCTCTTTCGTCGCGACCGCCTGGGCGTTGTAGCCCTGGACGAACCCGCCGTTGGCTGCCCCCATCGTGCGGCTGTCCGGGTCGGTGGTGTTGGCAAGCTTGGAGCGCTCCCGGTCCCGGAGGCGCTCCTGCGGCGGCTTGGGCTTACGACCGCGCATGCCCTTGCCGGTCCGCCGCTGGTACTCCTCCCGGGCAGCCAGCTTGGCCTGGTAGGTGCCCTGGCGCTCCTGCTCGTCGGCCTCGAGCCGGGCCTTCGCCGAGAGGAGGCGAGCCAGTCGGGTGGTCGGCTCGGTGAGCTCCTCGGGGATGTCGGATGAGGGGGAGTCCCCGAGCAGGCGATCCTCCTCCTCGTCGGTGGTCCTGGCTTCGGCGATGATCTTCTCGACCTCGTGCCGGATCCAGTCGGCGCTGCGGTTGGACCCGGGGGAGGCGTTGGCCCTGATCCGGGTGGAGTCCAGGGCCACGAGGCCGACCCGCACCAGCCCCACCTCGGCGGCCAGGCGCAGCACCTGGTCGAACAGCTCGGCCAGTTCCTGCTCGTGGCAGGCGACGAAGCGGGCGATCGTGGCGTGGTCGGGGACCTCGTTGGCTGCGATGAACCGGAAGGCGATGTCCTCGGTGCAGCGCCGCTCGATGAGGCGGGAGGAGCGCGCCCCGGTAGCGTAGGCGTAGATGAGCAGGGCCACCATCATCTTCGGGTCGTAGGCGGCCCGCCCCCAACCGTCGGCGCGGCGGCGGGCGTAGAAGGCGGAGAGGTCCAGGGTGTCCACGACCGCGACGACGAACCGGGCCAGGTGGTCCTTGGGGAGCCAGTCGTCCAGGCTCGGGGGCATCAGGAACTGCTGATCCCTGTCGCAGGGAACGAAATTGTAAGCCACGGCATCCTCCGGGAGCGGGATTAGACCGATGTTATTCTCCCGGAGCACGGCACCTGCCACCAGCACATCCGCGAGCGTTTACCCCGGGTTTACGCGACAGCCTCTGACCTGGGCTTTTGGCTTCGTTGCGCGGGCTGGATTTGAACCAGCGACCTCTGGGTTATGAGCCCAGCGAGCTACCAGACTGCTCCACCGCGCCCAACCATGGTAGCAACGGCGCCGCCGGGCGACAAGCCGGTCAGCCGCCGGGCGAGCCCTGGGGCTCCGGCGAGGGGGGCACCCCGGCCAGCTCGGCCGCGTCCTGAATCAGCCGCTCCGCCTCCTCGATCTCGGCCTGGTAGGTGGCCAGGTCGCCCTCCCGGAGGGCGGCCTCGGCGGCGGCGAAGTGCTCCTGGGCCTCGGCCAGAAGGGCGGTTACGTCCGCGGGTGGCCCCCCGACGGGGACGGGCACCTCGCCCGGGACGGGCTCCTCGGTCGGCGGCGCCGCCCCCACCGCCGCGGCCAGCGCCTCCGGGAGGGTGTTCCGCATCGTGACGTCCTGCCCGTTCACCACGATCACCCGCTTCATCTCGGGGATCCCCAGGCCCTGCTGCTGCGACTCCGTGTACAGGGGCTGGACGTAGACGAAGCCCTGCCCGACGGGGATGACCAGGACGTCGCCGTAGATCACGTTCGATCCCAGCTGGTCGAGCAGCGTCGTCTGCTGGGCCACATCGGTGTCCTGGTGCATCAGGGCTGCGGCCTGCCCGGGACCGATCACGTTGCGCCCCCCGAACTCGAACGCCACCAGGTCCCCGTATCCGTCGGGGTCGGAGTTCGCGGCGAGCCACGAGGCCATGTTGGGCCGGTTCGCCGGGGTGAACGGCGTGAACAGGAGGAACCGGGCCTCCTGCTCCCCGGGGAGCGGCATGAGCACGTAGTACGGCTCAAGCGTCTCGGCATCCACATTGGGGTCGATCACGACCTCGGGGACGGTCCAGAAGTCGCCCTTGGCGTAGAACTGGACCGGGTCGGTCACGTGGTAGTTGGCGTACAGGTTCGACTGGATGCGGAAGAGGTCCTCCGGGTACCGGAAGTGCTCGCGAAGCTCCGCGGAGGCCTCCGTGGCCGGGGTCAGCAGGTCCGGGAACACCCGGTCCCACGCCTGGATCACCGGGTCCTCCTCGTCCACCACGTAGAATGTGGTGGTCCCGTGGTACGCGTCCACGACGACCTTGACCGAGTTCCGGATGTAGTTGGCGTCCGTGGGCAGCGTGGTGTTATCCGTGAGGTCCTGCATCGCCGTCCGTTCCGAGTACGGGTACCGCTGGCTCGTGGTGTAGGCGTCCCAGATCCACACGAGCCGTCCGTCGACCAGGGCGGTATACGGATCGTGGTCGTAGGACAGGAACGGGGCGATCTTGTCCACCCGGGTGGAGAGATCGATGTTGACCAGCATCCTGCTGTCGTCGTTGATCAGCCCGGAGATCAGCAGGTTCACGTCGCGGTACCGCCAGGCGAAGGCCAGCCGGCGGAGGAAGCCCTGGACGGGGATCCCTCCTTCGCCATCGTACCGGCTCAGCTCCTGACTGCCCTGCTCCCCCATCGGGAAGTCGAACTCATCGCTCTCGGCCCCCACCACCAGGAAGGGCACCTCGGTCTCCTCCTCGAAGTAGATCCGGGGCTGCTCCATGGCCTCCGCCAATGGTCCGGTCGGCGGCACGTCCGAGAGCACGAACGAGGGGGCGCCCTCGCCGGTGACCTCGTCGACGCGGCTGACTGCGGCCCCGAAGCCGTGCGTGTAGAAGAGGTGCTGGTTCTGCCACGTCGCACCGCCGCCGGGGATGCTCTCCTGGTCGATCTCCCGGGGCGCGATCATCACCGTCCGCCGCTCCCCGTCCACCTCGTACCGATCGACGTCCACGTCCTCGAACTCGTAGAAGGGCCGGAGCCGCTGGAGCTGGAGGAAGGAGTTCCTGATGATGGCGGGGTTCCACAGCCGGATGTTCTCCACGGTGGTGGGCGCCGCCTCGATGTCCTCCTGGCTGAAGGTGGGCGCGGCCGGGTAGGTCCGGACATCGACGTCGTCGATCCCGAACGCCCGCCGGGTGGCCTCTATGTTCCGCTCGATGTACGGCTGCTCCCTCTGAAGCTCCTGCGGCGCCACCCGAAACCGCTGGATGAACGCGGGGTACACGGCCCCCACGACGACGGACGAGAGGGCCAGGAGGCCGATGCCGAGGGCGGGCAGCGCCCAGCCCCGGAACCGGATGTTCACCAGGAACAGGACGGCGCACACGATGGCGATGACGACCAGGAGCCGAAGGGCCGGGAGATGGGCCTCGACCTCCGTGTAGGACGCCCCGGTAACCACGCCCCGCTCGGACACCAGCAGGTCGAACTGCCCCAGCCGGTAGCCCCACGCCTTCACCAGGACGATCAGCCCGAGGAGGACCGACAGGTGGGCCTTGACCTGGGGGGTGACCCGCTCACCGACGGAGCGGACCCGGATGCCTCCCCACAGGTAGTGGGCCCCGGCGGCCGCGACGGTGATCACCACCAGGGACGTGAACAGCCAGGACTGGACGAAGCGCTGGAAGGGGAGCGACAGCACGTAGAACGACACGTCCCGGCCGAACTGCGGGTCGGCCACCCCGAACGAGACCTGATCTGATACTCGCCACAGCTGGTAGGACTCCCACTGGCCGGCCACGCCGCCGGCCGCGAACGCAGCGAAGAGCAGTGACAGGCCGGGCAGGATCCACCGGGCGTACGGCTCGAAGGCGGCCCGGTACCGCTCCACGGCCTCCTCCTCCGGCGAGAACACCCGGTATTGGGGCCGGAGACGGCGGACGATCAGCAGGTTCGCGTACATGAGGACGAAGAAGACCAGGCCGAACACCACCGCCAGGAGGAATCTGGACCAGAACCGGGTCCAGAACACGTCCGAGTACCCGACCTCGCGGAACCACAGGATGTCGATGTAGAACCCCGACACGGCGCCGAGGATCACGGCCACGGCCCCGGCTCCCAGGATCAGCCACAGGAGCAGGCGACGGCGGCGTGGAACGGGTGAGGTCGCGGGACGCGCCAAGGCGAGCCCAGCCTACCATCGCCCGACGGTCGGGTTTAGGGGAGGAGCGGCGGGTCCTCGAGAACGTCGACCACGTCGTCCACGAGACAGTCCACCGGGTCGGCGCAGGTCTCCTCGGGCGGGGGCTCCTGGCCGCCTGTGGTCGTGTCTCCTCCGGTCCCGCCGCCGCCGGATCCGCCGCCGTTCCCGCCGCCGCCGGCTCCGCCCGAACCCCCAGAACCGCCTCCGGAGGCGCCGCCGCCCCCGCCACCACCACCGGGACCGCCACCCGGCCCACCCCCGGCGGGCCCGCCCCCGGGTTCGGGCGGGGCCACGAATCGGGCGATCGCCCCCGAGAGCTGGGCAAGCTCATCGACGAGGGAGACGCCGAGAACCCCCCACTGGGCCAGCACCACGATCCAATGGGCGCCGGCGAGCCGGAGATCGAGGACCTGCTCGAGGGCGCCGACCAGGGGGAGGGGCGGGTCGGCCAGGCGGCCCGCTTCCTCGGACACGACCGAGGCCACCACGGCCTCGGCCGCCCGGACCCCTCGCTCGGCGAGCGCTTCGACCGCCGACAGCGAGAACTCCCGCCGCAGGACGGTCCTGACCGCGGCGGCGGCGTCGCGGGGGGCGAGCTGCCTGCTCAGGCCGCGCTGGAGGTCGACCAGCTGGAGCCCCAGATCGATGAACGGCCCCAGCAGACGGGCGTCCCAGGGGTCGTCGGGCCGGACCACCAACGGCCGGGGGCCCCGGGGGACCGAGCCGCCGGCGAGGACCGTGACCTGGCGCAGCTGGGGGACGGGGGCCACCCCGGTCCCCGGCAGACCCGCCTCGCCCCGGTACACCGCCAGCGTGGTGGAGAAGCCGCGATCGACCCGGAACACGCTGTCCCGTCCCAGGATCTCGGCGTCGCCTGCACGCAGGGAGAGGGTGGGGACCGCGGCGCGGGCCAACACGCTGCCCTCGACGACCTCGGCCGAGGTCGGCCCCCCCAC
>JBOGWD010000452.1:0-3458 GCA_050693275.1 Actinomycetota bacterium
CCCGTGATCGGCTACGAGCCGGAACGCGGGGTCCCTCTGGCCGCTGCCCGGAACCTGCTCCGGAAGCTGACCGAGGTGCCCGAGTACGGGCCACGACTGGAGAAGTTGCTCCTGGGCACCGGCGCGGACGCGGGGAGCGCCGAGAGCCTGCGCGTGTTCGAGGCGACGCACGGGGCCATTACCACCGTCTACCCGGCGGTGATCCAGGTGGACGATCTGCAATGGGCCGATCCCTCATCGATCGCGTTGCTCCACTTCCTGCTCCGGGCGGCTGCTGCGGATGATCGGCCGATGGCCCTCGTGGCGGCGGCACGTCCCTCGCCGCCATCGCGGTCCTTAGTCGACGCCGTGTCCCGCCTCCTCCCCGCGCAGCGGGCCCGAACCTTGGAGCTGGGGCCCCTCGATCGGGAGGCCGGCCTGCGGCTGGTCCGCGACATGGCGCCGAGTCTGTCGGATGCCGAGGCGGCCGGGATGTGGCAACGGGCCGGCGGCTCGCCGTTCTGGCTCGAGGTGCTGGCCCGCTCGGCCGGCGGCGAGGTGGACGCCGCCGACGTCGTCACGGCTCGGATGCGGGGACTGGCCACCGACGCCTCCGCCCTGTTGGCCGACCTCGCGCTGGCCGGCAAGCCGCTGGCGCTCACCGACGCAGCTGCCCTCCTCCGGTGGCCGTCGGCCCGGGCCCAGGGCGCGGCCATGGACCTGGTGCGTTCCGGCCTGGCCGTCGAGTCCGTGGCGGGCATCCGGCCGGTGCACGACCTGATCCGTGAGGCTGTGGAGCGGGATCTCCCCGATGGCGCCCGCCGGAGGATCCACCGAAGGCTCGCCGCCCGGTTGGAGGCGGAGGCCGGCCGGGATCTGACGCTGCTGATGGAGGCCCTGGATCACCGGCGCGCCGGCGGCCTCCCGGTCACTGACCTGGCCCTGCGCATCGCCCGGGCCCCCGGCCGCCGGCTGGTGGGTGAGGAGGGGGTGCGCCGGCTGGCGGACATGGCCGCAGCATCCGACCCGCATGACCCGTCGGGCCTCGACCTCCAGGAAGCTGTTGCGACGCTGGCGACCGAGCTCGGTGAGCATCGGTCGGCGCTCGAGCTCTGGAGCCACGTCGCTGGTCGCGCGGCCGACCCGGCCCGTCGTGGCTGGGCCTGTCTCGAGGCGTCGAAGGCAGCCTACGAGCAGCAGCGGGGGCCCGAGGCGCGCCGCTTCCTCCAGGGCTGTCGAAAGGTTGGCTCGAAGGATGCCGCTCTGCGGATCGAGGCCGATGTCCACGACTCCGCGATCGTGCGGTGGCTGGAATTGGCCACCGACCGGGCCCGTCCCTCCACCGAACGTGCCCTGGCCGTGGCGCGACGAGCGGCCGCCCACGCCGGGGGCATCGACCGGATGGATCCCTCCGTCCGGCGCGCGTACCTGCGCGCGCTTGGGGGCGCATGGGAGGCGGCCATGGTGGTGTACGACCCCGAGGGCATGCTCAGCGCGGCCGAGGAGATGGAGGAGGTCGCTCGGGGTTTCGACGAGCAGGTCAGTCTGGACGCGGCGGTCCGCGCGGGCGAAGCGCTGCGTCTGCTCGGTCGGTTGTCGGAGGCTGAGGGCCTCCTGCGACGGACGTGGCGTCAAGCGCACGACTTGGTGATGCCCGTAATCGCCCTTGAGGCCGGGCCCTTCTTGGCCGACGTCCTCCATCTGCTCGGCCGTCTCCTGGAAGCTGAGCTGGTCATCGGCGAGTGCCTGACGCTCGAGGACCGGCTAGGCCGCGTCCCCTCGGCGTTCGGGCTCAGCCGGATCCGGGCGGCAACGATCGCGGCATCGCGAGGGGACTGGCGTCGAGCTCTCGATGACCTTCGGGAAGCCCAGAACGATGCCAGCCCCCATTACCGCGCCAACGTGCGGTTCCGCCTCTTCGTCCCACTCGCCCGTCTCCAGGGACCACGGGCAGCCGAGGAGATCCGAACGTGCCTGGATGGAGCCTTGCAGGACGCCCGATCGGTGGGATGCCGGAAATGCGGGAGCGAGATCGCGGTGCGAGGCGCGGAGGCGCTGGCCAGGTCGGGCCTCGTCGATGAGGCGCGAGTCGCCCTGTCGGCGTGGGAGGAAGCGAATCCCCACCCGCCCCCGCTGGCCGCGTTCTTCGGCGTATCGGCGCGGGCCGCGATCGCCACTGCTGGAGGGGCGCCGGATCCGGCCCCAGCGCTCGAGCGGGCGCACCGGGAGGCGACCGGCCTCGGCCTGGAGCTGGAGGCGCTGTGGGCCCTTCTTGATCTCGGGGGAGCCGAGGCCTCCGGTGACCGTGGTCGGGCCGCCGAGGTCCTCCGCGAGGCCGGTGGCCAGGCGGAACGGATCGGGGCCGTGACCGAGCTCGGGGTGGCTGAGCGGGCGCTCCGGACCCTGGGAGTTCGCACCTGGCGGCGGGGCGCGGCGGCCGACGCCGGCGACGGCCTCGGTTCCCTGACCGCCAGGGAGCGTGAGATCGCCCGCCTCGTCGCCGACGGCGCAAGCAATCCGGAGATCGCCGGAACCCTGTTCCTCTCGCGCAAGACCGTGGAGCGGCACGTTTCCAACATCCTGGCCAAGCTGGGCATCCGGAATAGAGCCGAGCTCGCCGCCCGGATCGGCACGCCTCAAGGGGACCCCGCAATTGAGGGAGGTCCCCGATGAACCGGCCCCTCACCTCCCCGTAGCGTCGCACCCGACCGGTTCCCGGACCGGAAGGAGGCGACGTGGCGATGGTCGTTCTGCTGGTGCCCGCGAGCTCCAAGGTGTCGCTGGGGCCCGAGGTGGCCAGCGGGCTGGCCGCGTCCGGCGTTACCCACGCCGCCCTTCTCCGCGATGGGGAGAGCGTGGCCGTGGTCCTGGAGGGCTGGGCCTTCGACCCTCGCACCGAGGCCTCCGCGGTCGCCGAGCTCGTGACCGGCGGCTCGCCATGCCGGACGTTTCACGCACTGGCCGAGATCGCCGTGTCCCGGGAGACGGGCAGAGCGGATGCGGGGGCCGACCCCGCCTCCCGGGACGACGGAAGGAGGTCTTCATGAGGAAGCGGTTCGCGATGGTGCTTTCCGTGACCTTTTTGGCGGTGGCCTGCGCCGGCCAGGGCCAGGAAGGGTCACCGAAGGCCGACACGACCGAGGCGCAGCACGCGGCACCTCCGGCGGGATGCGCGGAGGCCGAGGGGGGGACGCTGAAAGTCCTCGCCGTGGACAACGAGTTCAAGCCCACGTGCCTGGCGGTCTCGGCCGACCAGGAGATCCTGGTGAAGCACGAGGGTGCCTACACGCACACGTTCACGATCGGGGAAGAGGAGGCGTTCCGCACCCCGTTCCTGATCGACCTCGAGGACATCGAGAGCGGGGACCGGGTCAGGACCGGCCCGATCGGCGAGATTGCCGAGTCCGGCACCTACCCCTTCTTCTGCAAGTTCCACGCGGGGATGCAGGGCGAGCTGTACGTGGTGGCGTGACTTCCGG
>JBOGWD010000453.1:0-1281 GCA_050693275.1 Actinomycetota bacterium
TGGCGATGTCGCTGGTGCTGTTCGGCATCTTCGCCGGCCTCGGCTCGGCCCTCCCGTTCACCATCACCGACCCGGCGTTCAGCTTCTGACACGGCCCATCCCGACCGCTCGGGATGGCCCGAGGGTCGGTCGGAAGAGAGGAGAGCACTGATATGGAGCTCGAGGACTTCCCCGCACCGAAAGAGGGGTTCGTAGTCACGCACTTCCTCGTCGTCTCCGACCAGGACCGCTCGCGCGACTTCTACAGTCGGCTCTTGGACGGGAAGGTCGTCGTCGAGCGCGACCCGGTCATCATGAAGGTGGCGAACACCTGGCTGATCCTGAACGAGGGCGGTGGCCCCACCGACGACAAGCCGACCGTCACCCTCGCCACCCCGCCGGATCCCGACCGCACCAGCGCCTTCCTGAACGTCCGCGTCGCCGACATCGACCAGATCTACAAGGAGTGGACGGCCAGGGGCGCCCAGTTCCTCACCGAGCCGAAGGACCACGGGCGAGAGATCCGGGCATACGTTCGGGACCCGGACGGCCATCTCATCGAGGTGGGGCAGACCATCGGCCTCTCCGGCTGACCGATAGGGTCGGTCTGCGATCCTTGCGCCCGACATCGCTAGGCGCCCTGGCCGGCCTTAGGATGGATGTCCTTTGAGCGCGAAGGCGCGCGGCGACGTCGGAGCGGTACCCGCACCCCATGAGGTCCCGCCCGTGGCCCCGGGGGTGGTCCTGGGAGCCTTCCTGGTGATGGTCCTTCTGGGCGGGGCGAACTTCGTCGCGGTTCGGTTCAGCAACGCGGAGCTGCCGCCGTTCTGGGGAGCCGGCTCTCGGTTCATCGCCTCGGCGGTGATCCTGGCCCTCATCGGGATGGCCCTGCGGGTGCCGTTCCCTCGAGGCCGAACCCTGGTCGGGGCCAGCCTGTACGGACTGTTCGGGTTCGGTGTCTTCTATGCCCTCGCCTACGTTGGGCTCCAGAAGGCCTCGGCGGGCTCGGGGGCCGTGCTGCTGTCGCTGGCGCCCCTGACCACCTTCCTGCTGGCGTTGTTCCAAGGGCAGGAACGGTTCCGGTGGCGGGCCCTCGTCGGTGCCCTCGTTGCTCTGGCCGGGATCGTGGTGATGTTCGGCGCTCCCGGAGGGGTTCCTCTCGGGTCGGTGCTCGCCTTCCTGGGAGCGGCGGTGGCCGTGGGAGAGGCAGGGGTGATCGCCAAATGGTTCCCCAAAGCCCACCCGGTCTCGATGAACGCCGTGGCGATGGGGGTGGGGAGCGTACTGCTCCTGATCCTGTCC
>JBOGWD010000454.1:0-1587 GCA_050693275.1 Actinomycetota bacterium
CCGACTCACGCAGTACACCGGCGTCGAGATGACGACGAGCGCAGGGTGACCCGCCGCCACCGAATCGGCGACCGTCGTCCGATGCAGCTCGGGGTCGGGGATCTCACCCGTCGCGGCTCGCGAGTCGATCGCCTCGTGCGGAGCGTCCTTCGAGGCGAGGGTCAGGTTCTCGGCGCTCGGTCTCCGGCAGCAGGCACCACATGCTCGGGAAGAACTTGGAACGCGGAGGTCGCCGTCTGGTCCTCGCCTGCGATGGCCGTCGTCACCTCGACCTCCCAGATCCCCGGCCGGTGGAACGCCAGGCTCTCGAACGAATAGACACCTCGTCCGCTCGAAGCCGGCTCCGGGGTCGGCGCAGACGGGAAGGGCCCCGAGGAGCCGGGTATCGGCAGGAACGAGGCGGTCACATCCCGAATACGGCTCTCTCCCCGTGGCCTCGTCCTCGCCGAGGTAGAACAGGCTCAGCGGGACCGACCCGCCGCTGACGAACAGCTGCCCTTCCGGCCCGCTGGTACCGAGGCCGACGAGGAACCGGCCCGGTATGACTACGGCGAGGTCGTAGCTGGCAACCTCGGCGACGAGCTCGCGCCGCGGTGGCTCGGGCTCGCCCCGGTCCGTACATGCCGTGGCGATCAGGGCCAGAGCCAGGCCAACGATCCATTTCCTCTTCATCACCCTCCCTCTGCGCACGGTTGCGGCGCCATACCGGCAGCCTCGGCCGCGTCATCGAGTTCGTCCTGAAGAGCAGGGAGGACCTGGCCCACCTCACTCGCACCGGCGGATGGCTCCTCCAGCACGGCCTCAACCCGCTGCTTGGCTTCGAGGAGCCCGGCCGTGGCCTGGCGGTCGGTGGCGGACAGGCGATCGGCGAACTCATGAAGAAAGCCGTGCACCCGATCCATGAACGCCGCCTCGGCCCCCGCGATATCACCACCGGCTGCCAGGTCAACGGCGTCACAGAGCCCCTGCGATGCCACTCGCAACCGTTCCTCTTCTCCGTTCGTAGGGCCCCCACTGCATCCGACCGCCACGACTAGGACGAGGGAAAGGAGCCTGCTCCGACGAACGGCTCGGGCGCGAGCGGATTCACTCCCGAGCGGGGGCTCCAGCCTCATATCGGCGGCCACTCGTTCCGTGCGAACCACCGGATCAGGGGGATGAAGAGTCTGGTCCACTGTCCGGCGATCATCAGCGTGCCCATGGCGAGGAGCAGCCCACCGCCGAAGCGCTCGATCGCTTTCCCGTGTCGGCGGAACCACTCGAACGCAGTGATCGCACGTGCATGTCCCCATGCCAGGAGAAGGAACGGAAGACCGAGACCCAGCGCGTAGATAAAGAGCATGCCGGCACCGGCCCAGGCGCTCTGCGCGGTCGCCGCGGCCGCGAGGATCGAGGCCAGCACGGGACCCACACATGGCGTCCACCCCAAGGCGAACGCAGCGCCCAGCGGCACCGCTCCACCCGGACCCGGACGGATCTTCCGAAGGTCGAGGCGTACCTCACGAAAGAGGATCGGGATGCGTAGCGCCCCCAGCATGACGAGCCCCATGAAGACCACGAGGACCCCGCCGATCCGCTCAAGCCACA
>JBOGWD010000455.1:0-10960 GCA_050693275.1 Actinomycetota bacterium
CGGCGCGGCTACTTCGTCCGGGGCCTGTCCGGCGTCCAGTTTGCCCTCCCTGCGGCGGTGGAGCGTCTCCGCCGGCCGCCCTCGTCCGAGCTCCGGGCCGTGGCGGCCTCCGACCCGGCCAACGCGCTGGGCCCGTTGCTCCCGCCCGCCGCCGACTACCGCGTGTCGCGCGTTCCGGGCGCCTGGCTGGTCGTGGCGGGAGGCCGCCCGCTGTTGGGGATCGAGGGGCGAGGCCGCCGTCTGGTGCCGCTCGGCGCCGAGCGGCTCGAGGAGGCGCTCGGTGCGCTCGGTGACCTGGCCGCCCAATGGCCTCGGGGGCGGGTGGCCGTCGAGCGTTGGGGGGATCGGGCGGTCATCGGCAGTGAAGGGGAGGCGCTCCTTCGGGCGGCCGGGTTCGCCGCCGGCCCGAGGAGGATGACCTACCGGGTGCCGGTCGGTTGACCGGCGGTCTCCGGCGGCTCGACCCGCCGCTGGGTGTCCCCGTCCTGGATCCACCGGGCGCCGCACGAGGCACATAGGCCCCGGCGGGCGGTGTTCAGCACGATGATGACCCGCGGCGAGTCACACACGGGACATCTGGGCATGTCGTCTCCTCTCCGCGGGCATGGGCGAGCATGACGATGGTCTCGCCGTCGTGCGGCGGTGCGACGGCCGTTCCGTGACGGTTCGATGAAGAAGCCGGCCGCGCTCCGCGGTCATGAGCCCACCAGGCGCTCGAGCTCGGCCCGGCCGGCCAGACCCGCCCGTGCTCCCAGCGCCCGGCAGGCCAGGGCGCCCGCCGCCGCGGCTAGCTCGACCGCGGTCTCCAGGGGCCTCCCCTCCAGCAGGGCCCAGGCCACGGTGGCCACGAAGGCGTCCCCGGCCCCGGTGGTGTCGACGACCTCGACCGGGAAGGACGCCTGACGATGCACGGGTCGCCCCGGCCGGTGGAGATCCGCGCCGGAGGATCCTCGGGTGACGATCACGGCCCCGGCTCCGGCCGCGAGCATCTCGTCGGGCGAGCCGAGGGCCTCCGCCTCGCGTTCGTTCGGCACCACGGCAGTGCACAGCCCCAGGAGGCCCGGGGGGAGGGCTCGGGCCGGGGCGGGGTTGAGGACGAAGGGCCAGCCCCGGCGTCGGGCGGCCTCGGCGGCGGCGGCCACCGCCGCGTCGGGGATCTCCAGGTTCGACAGCACCACGGCGCGCTCCGCCTCGATCCCGGAGAGGGCCTCGTGCACCTGGCTCGCCGTGACCTCGGCGTTCGCCCCCGAGGCGACGGCGATGAGGTTCCGTCCCCCCGCATCCACCAGGATCGCCGCGACCCCGGTCGGCTCCGCGCCGGTTCCGAGCCACGCCACGTCCACGCCGGCCCCCTCGAGGTCCCGGCGGGCCTCCTCCCCGAGGTCGTCGGGCCCGATCAGGCCGACGATCCGGGTCGGAGCGCCCAGCCGGGCCGAGGCCACGGCGGCGTTCCCGCCCTTTCCCCCGGGCGCACGGTGGAACGAGCCGCCTGTGACGGTCTCCCCGGGCGCGGGGAGCCCCCGGGCCCGCACGACCAGGTCCACGTTCACCGACCCCACCACCACGACGGCCCCGCCCATCAGATGGGGAAGCGGCCGAAGAGCCGGGTGCTCACGAGCTCGAGGAACCGCTCCGCGTCGACGTCCAGTGCCACCGAGGCGTTGGGCTCCCCCCACGGCTTCGGGATGTGCCAGAAGTCCGCCACGGTGGCGCCGGCCGTCAGCTCGCCCCGGGTCTCCACCGAGACCCACAGGTCCTGGGTGGTGACCAGGCCGGGATCGAACGCCACGGCCACCGCCAGCGGGTCATGCATGGCGAAGCCGTCGATGCCGTAGTAGGCCCGGTACACGCCGGTGATGAACCGGCCGAGCTCCCCGATCGCTCGCTCCACGGGGACGTCCGATCCGGCCAGCCGCTCCGCGGCGGGCCCCGGGAAGATCGCCCGCATCGTGACGTCGAGCGGTACCAGGGTGACGGGGACCCCGGCCCGGAGGACGATCTCGGCGGCCTCCGGGTCCGCGAAGATGTTGAACTCGGCCGCCGGCGTCACGTTGCCCTCGTGCCGGATGGCCCCACCCATCATCACGATGCGAGCCAGCCGCTCGACCACGCCGGGGGTGGCCAGCACCGCCGTGGCCACGTTCGTGAGCGGACCCAGCGCGATGAGCGTCATCGGCTCGGCGGCGTCCTCGAGGGTCCGGGCGATGAACGACGCCGCGTCGGCCGCGAACGGACGGGCGTCGTCGGGAGCCGGGAAGAGGCCGCCCAGCCCGTCGGCTCCGTGCACGGCTTCGGCGTGGCGGGCCGGACGGATCAGTGGCGCCGCCGCGCCGGGCACGACCGGGACGTCCCGCCGCCCGGCCAGGTCGAGGACCTTGAACGCGTTGAGCGTGCAGGCCTCGACCGGCACGTTGCCGTGAACCACGGTGATCCCCTTGACCTCGAGCTCGGGAGAGGCCAGGGCCAGCAGGATGGCGATGGCGTCGTCGATGCCGGGATCGGTGTCGATGAGCACGTCCATGTTCAGAACCGGGCCGCCACGCGGGCGGCGAGGCTGGCGTTGTCCTCGAGGAGCGCCAGGTTGGCCTGGAGCGTGCGGCCGCCGGTCTCCTCGGCCAGGCAGGCCAGCAGCGCCGGGGTCAGGGCCTTCCCGGCCACCCCCGCGCCTCGGGCCAGGGCCGTGCACCGCTCCACGGCCGCGGCAACCTCGTCCCAGGGGAGCGCGGCCGCCTCGGGGCACGGGTTGCAGACGACCAGTGCCGACCCGACGCCGAGCTCCCGGCGGGCCCGGGCCGCGGCGGCGATCTGGCCGGGATCGTCCGCTCGGTGCTCCAGCGGGAGGCCCGCGTCACGGACCACGAAGAACGGGAGCCGGTCGGTGCGGTGGCCGAGGACGGCCACGCCCAGCTCCTCGAGCCGCTCGAGCGTGGCCTCGGGGTCGAGGATCGACTTGGGTCCGGAGCACACCACGGTGCCCGGCGTCCTGGCCAGCTCCAGGAGATCCGCCGACACGTCGCCGGTTCCGGGGTGGACGCCGCCGATCCCGCCCGTGGCCAGGACCTCGATCCCGGCGCTGTTGGCCGCCCAGAGCGTGGCGGAGACCGTCGTCCCGCCGAGGCGGCCACCGGCCAGGGCCAGGGGCAGGTCCCGGCGGGCCACCTTGGCCGGCTCGCCGTCCAGGAGACGCTCCAGGTCCCGGTCGCTGGCCCCCACCCGGAGGCGCCCGTCTCCCGTCCACACCCATGCCGGCTCGGCACCCTCAGCGCGGACGGCGCCGCTCATCGTCTCCGCGGCCCGCCGGTTGGCCGGCTCGGGGAGACCGTGGGTCAGCACGCTGGTCTCCAGGGCCACCACCGCCCGACCGCGCTCCAGCGCCGTTCGCACGGTGGATCCGACCTCGAGGGTCACGACGGCTCCGGCCAGGCCGAGGCGCTCCCGGCGGCCCGACCCCCCGCCGCGCAGGCCCGGCCCACGGCTTCGTCCAGGGATGCACCCAGGGCCAGCGCGGCCAGGAGCACGCCGTCGAAGGCGTCGCCCGCGCCGGTGGGATCGGCCTCCTCCACCGCCTCCACGGGGATCCGTTCCACGCCGTCCTTGGTGGCCACCACCACGCCGTCGGCCCCCAGCTTCACGGCCACGACGGGGAACCGCTCGGCCAGCCGGGCGGCCGCACGGTCCGGGTCCGGCCCGGCCAGCGTCTCCGCCTCCCGCCCGTTCGCCAGGAGGACCGTGGCCCCGCCGACGGCCTCGAGGAACCTCCCCGGCCCGAACTCGCGCAGGAGCGGCCAGGAGGCCGCGTCGACGGCCACGTGCTCGGCCCGGGCCCGGTCGAGCGCGGCCAGGGCCGCGGCCTGGGAGCCCGGGTGGAACAGGAGGTAGCCGGAGACCAGCACCGAGCCGGCCTCCAACGACCCGGGAAGGTCGTCGGGGGAGAGCCGGGCGTTCGCTCCCCGGTCGGCCACCATGGACCGCTCCCACGCCTCCCGGGCCACCAGGACGGCGCCGGTCCGGGCCTCTCGATCGACCGCCAGCGCCGTCTCCACCCCGCGGTCCTCCGCGGCCTGGCGGACGAGCCGACCGGCCAGGTCGTCGCCGACCTTTCCGTGGAGGCGAACCCGGGCGCCATCGGCGGCCGCCCACACAGCGGCGTTGGTCGCCGAGCCTCCCGGCCGCACCACGACCTCGCCGTGGACATCGCCCCCTCGGGCCAGCTCGGCGGAGTCGACGGCCACGTCGAGCATGACGTCGCCGACCGCTATCACGTCCGGTCGCACGGGGGGAAGTGTCCCACCTGGAGAGGCCGGTTGCCCCGCTGGGCCGGGATGGGCAGGATGGAGCGACCCATGACGACGGAGACTTCCCCACCGTGATCCCCGAGCGGCTCTCGGGCTCGCGGGTCCTGATCACCGGGGTGACCGGATTCCTCGGCCAGGCCCTCCTGGAGCGGGTCCTCGGCGACGTCCCGGACGCCCGGGCCGTTCTTCTGGTCCGGCCGCAGGGCGGCCTGTCCGGCCGGGCCCGGGTCGAGTCGATCCTGGCCGGTCCGGCTTTCAACACGCTGAGGGACCGGATCGGCGCCGCCCCGCTCCGAGCGATGCTCGAGGGCCGGATCGAGGTCATCGAGGCCGACGTGGCCGATGGACCACCGGATCTGCCCGGCGACCTCGACGTGGCGTTCCACTGCGCCGCCTCGGTGTCCTTCGACCCTCCCATCGACGAGGGGTTCCGGGCGAACGTGCTCGGACCGGCCAACCTGTACCGGGCCATCCAGGCCGCAGGCGGCGCCCCGCACGTCGTCCACGTCTCCACGGCGTACGTGGCGGGGGTGGCCCGGGGCATCGTGGCGGAGGAGCCGCTCACCCACGACGTCGACTGGGTCGCCGAGCGCGACGCGGCGTTCGAGGCGCGCCGAGCGGTGGACGCGGCCTCGCGGAAGCCGGAGATGCTGGACGCGTTCCTGCGGCGGGCCCGCCGCGAGCACAGCCGGGCCGGGCCCCAGACGGTGGCCGACGATGCCGAGCGCCGCCGCCGCGAGTGGGTGGACCGTCGCCTGGTGCAGTACGGACGGGCCCGGGCCCAGACCCTGGGATGGCCGGACGTATACACGCTCACCAAGGCCCTCGGCGAGCGGGTGGCCGAGGAGGCCGCGGCCGCCGGCGCCCCGGTGTCCGTCGTCCGGCCCTCGATCATCGAGAGCGCCCACCGTCATCCGTTCCCGGGATGGATCGAGGGCTTCAAGATGGCCGAGCCGATCATCCTGGCCTACGGGCGGGGGAACATCCCCGAGTTCCCGGGGATCCCCGAGGGGATCATCGACCTGATCCCCGTCGACCTCGTGGTGAACGCCATGCTGGCGGTGGCGTCGTTGCCGCCCGACCGAGACCCCCGCTACTACCACGTGTGCTCGGGTTCGCGGAATCCCCTCCGGTACCGGGAGCTGTTCGAGCACGTCCGCACGTACTTCCGCCGGCAGCCCCTGGTCCAACGAGGGCGGGGGGAGATCCGGGTCCCGGACTGGCGATTCCCGGGGCGATCCCGGGTCGAACGGATGATGCGTGCCGGTGAGCGGGCCCTCGACGCCGCCGACAGGGTCGCCCGCCGCCTGCCCAGATCGAGCCGGGTCCGGGGCTGGGTCCGGCGCCTGGACAGGGAACGGAGCCGGCTCGACTTCATGCGGAAGTACGCGGACCTCTACGGCGCGTACACGGAGGCCGAGGTCATCTACACGGACGACCGGACGGTCGAGCTGTGGGAGTCGCTCCCCGCCGAGGACCGCGAGCGCTTCCCGTTCGACGCCGGATCGATCGACTGGGAGCACTACGTGGTCGAGGTCCACTGTCCCGCGGTGACCCGGACGCTGCGGTTCGAGCGCCCCCGGCGACCCGAGCCGAAGGTCCAGGTGCGACCCCGGGAGAACGGGACGCTGGCCGTGTTCGACCTGGAGGGCACGGTGGTGGCCTCGAACGTGATCGAGTCGTTCTTGTGGGTCCGCCTGGCCGATCTCCCTCCCGAGCGGTGGCCGGGCGCCATCGCTTCCCTGGTCCGCTCCATGCCCCGCTATCTGTCGGCGGAGCGGCGGGATCGAGGCGTGTTCCTCCGCTCCTTCTACCGGCGCTACGAGGGGGCCTCGGAGGAGGCCATGCGACGGGTCGTGGACGAGGTGATCGCCCCGTTCATCCTCCGCCGGGTCTCTCCGGCCGCGGTGAGGCGGATCCGGGAGCATCGGGCCGCCGGCCACCGCACCGTGCTGGTGACGGGGGCCATGGAACCCTTCGTGTCGCCGCTGCGCCCGCTGTTCGACGACGTCGTCGCGGCCAGGCTGGTGGTGGAGGACGGTCGGTTCACCGGCTACCTGGAGCGCCCGCCGCTGGTGGGCGAGGCCAGGGCGCCGTGGCTCCGGCGGTACGCGGCCCGGGACGGGGCCGACCTCCGGACCTCGTACGCCTACGCGGACAGCCACTCCGACCTGCCCCTGCTCGGCGCCGTGGGGAACCCGGTGGCGATCAACCCAGACGTGGCCCTGTTCCGGGCGGCCCGGCGGCGGGGATGGCCGGTCGAGGAGTGGCCCCAGGTCGAGGGGACCCCTCGCGTGCTCCTCCCGGCGGGAGCGGCGGGATGACGGTCGCCCTCGAGCTGTTCCGGTCGGTCCCCCGCTTCATCGCCGCCCGCGCGGTGGGCGACCGCCTCCCGGGGCTCATCGCCGGACCGTTGGCCCCGCTCCGGCTGGTGAACCGGGACGAGCCGGTCCCGCCCGCCGAAGGGTGGGGACGGGTGGTGCCGAGGCTCGCGGGGATCTGCGGGTCGGATCTGGCCACGATCTCGGGACGCACCTCCTTCTACTTCTCGCCGCTGGTCTCCCTGCCGTTCGTCCCCGGCCACGAGGTGGTGGGCGACCTCTTCAACGGCGTGGAGGATCTTCCGGCCGGGACCCGGGTCGTCCTGGACCCGGTCCTGGCTTGCGCGGCCCGGGGCCTGCCGCCGTGCCCGTCATGCGCCCAGGGGGCCACCGGGCGGTGCGACCGGGTGACGGTCGGCCACGTGTCCCCCGGCCTCCAGACCGGATACTGCGCCGACACCGGGGGCGGCTGGAGCGGGATGCTGGTGGCGCACCGCTCGCAGCTCCACCCGGTTCCGGATCGGGTGAGCGACGAGCGGGCGGTACTGGTCGAGCCGTTGGCGTGCGCGATCCACGCCGCGCTGAGAGGGAGGCCGGAGCCGGGCGCCTCGGTGCTCGTGGTGGGCGCTGGCACGGTGGGCATCCTCACGCTGCTGGCGCTGCGTGAGTTCACGGAGGCCGGGACGATCGTGGTGGTGGCGAAGCATCGGGGTCAGCGGGAGCTGGCTCGCCGGTTCGGGGCCACGGACGTGGTCGGTCCCCGCGAGGCCCTATCGGCGGTCCGGCGCTCGTCGCGGGCGTTCCGGCTCCAGCCCGAGCGCGGCGGGCCGTACCTCCTCGGCGGGGTCGACCTGGCGCTCGAGTGCGCGGGGTCCCGGGGCTCCCTGGAGCTGGCGCTCCGCACCACCCGTGCCGGTGGACGAGTGGTCCTGGCCGGGCTGCCGGTGGCGGGTGCCGACCTCTCGCCGGTATGGTTCCGTGAGCTCGAGGTGGTGGGCGCGTACGCCTCGGGGACCGAACGGACGAACGGCGACCGCCGCCCGGCGTTCGGGCTGGCCATGTCGCTGGCGGCCGAGGTCGACCTCGACGGCGTGCTGGGAGCCACGTACGCGCTGGGAAGCTGGCGGGAAGCCATCGACCACGCCATGAGCGCCGGCCGCCTGGGGACGCCCAAGGTGGCGTTCGACCCGAGGGAGGAAATGAGGTGACCAGGCCCGGCTTCGTGCTCGAGGTGGACGAGCGCACGCCTCCGCTCCTGGTCCATCGGGGCGAGGGGTTCGGCGTTCAGCGCTTCCCTCTGGGCTCGCGGGTGGTGTACCCGCCGGATTCGCTGCCGGCCATCCCCGACCTTCGCGGGGCCGTGCGGGACGCGCTGCTCCATCCCCTCGGGTCCGAGCCGCTGTCCGAGCTGCTCCGGCCGGGCATGCGGCTGACCGTCGCCTTCGACGACATCTCCCTTCCGCTCCCGCCGATGAAGACGCCCGACGTTCGCCAACGGGTGCTGGAGGAGGTGCTGGAGCTGGCGGCCCGCCGGGGGGTCGAGGACGTCGAGCTGATCGTGGCCAACTCGCTCCACCGCCGCATGACCCCCAAGGAGATCGAGCGAGCGGTCGGCGAGCGCGTGTTCCGGTCGTTCTGGCCGGAGCGCCTCCGCAACTTCGACGCCGAGGACCCCGACGGCGTGGCGTACATCGGCCGGACCGATCGGGGTGAGGACGTGGAGATCTCACGCCGGGCCGCGGAGTCCGACCTCCTGGTCTATGTGAACATCAACCTGGTGGCCATGGACGGCGGCCACAAGTCGGTCCCGGTGGGCCTGGGGTCGTACCGGAGCCTTCGCCATCACCACAACGTGCAGACGATGCTGAACTCACGCTCGTACATGGATCCTCCGCACTCGGCGCTGCACGGTTCGGCGGGAAGGATGGGCCGGCTCCTGGCCGATCACCTGAATATCTTCACCGTGGAGACGACCCTGAACAACGAGACGTTCCCCAGGGAGTTCGGGTTCCTGAACCGCCGGGAGTGGGAGTGGTCCCTGGTCGACCAGGCGGGCTACCTGGCGGCCAAGCGGGCCAACGATGCCGCCCCGGGGCGGATCCGGCGCGAGGTGTTCCGGCGCATCCGGGCCCCGTACGGGGTCACCGGGGTGCACGCCGGTGAGACCGAGGCCGTCCACGAGCGCACGCTGGCGAACGTGCATCGCCAGCAGAAGGTCGAGGTGGACGGCCAGTCCGACATCCTGGTGGTGGGGCTGCCGTACATCTGCCCCTACAACGTGAACTCGATCATGAACCCGATCCTGGCGATGTGCCTGGGGCTCGGCTACTTCTTCAACATGTACCTGGGCCGTCCGCTGGTCCGGCCGGGAGGAGCCATGATCCTGTTCCACCCGGTGCCGTGGGAGTTCCACGCGGTCCACCATCCCTCCTACATCGACTTCTTCGAGGAGGTCCTGGCCGAGACCACCGATCCCGGGCAGATCGAGTCGAAGTTCGAGCAGCAGTACGCCACCGACCCCTGGTACGTGCATCTGTACCGCAACTCCCACGCGTACCACGGCGTCCACCCTTTCTACATGTGGTACTGGGGCGCGCACGCCATGGATCATCTGGGCGACGTGATCTTCGTCGGCGGGGATCGGCGGGCCGTGGGGCGGATGGGGTTCCGGGCCGCGTCGACGTTCGCCGATGCGCTGGAGATGGCTCGGGAGACCGTCGGGGGGAGCCCGACCATCACCTACCTGCACTCGCCGCCGCTCGCGCTGGCCGAGGTGCGGTGATGGCCCCGCTGCTGGACGAGGTCCGAGAGATGGCCCGGGGGTGGCGGTGGGGCCGCCGTCCCCTGGTCCCTCGCTCGGCCGAGCCGTTCGCCCCACCACCCGAGCCGGCGGAGTTCCCCACGGCGTGGGCCCGGACGCCGGCCGGACGGGCGGCCCGCGCGGCCATCCAGCGACTGATCCTTCGGCCGCTGGTGTGGTCGGAGACCGATCCGCGGGTGCGTGGCCTGGACCACCTCGAGGGGCTCCGGGGCCCGGTCGTGTTCGTGGCCAACCACTCCAGCCATCTCGACGCGCCGCTGATCCTGTGCTCGCTCCCGGAGCGGTGGCGGAGGCGAACCGCGGTGGGAGCGGCCGCCGACTACTTCTTCGACGTGTGGTGGCGAGCCGCGGGGACCGCGCTGGTGTTCAATGCGTTCCCGGTGGAGCGCTCGGGCGGGCGGCGCCTGTCGGACACGCCGTGGGAATTGCTCCGGGAGGGCTGGAGCATCGTGGTGTTCCCCGAGGGGACGCGGTCCAGGGACGGATGGGTGGGCCGGTTCCGGCCGGGCGCGGCCAGGCTGTGCGCGGAGGCGGGAGTGCCGGCGGTGCCGGTGGCCATCCGGGGCTCGTTCGCGGCGATGCCCCGGGGGCGGGGATGGCCGCAGCCGGGGAGGTATCCGGTGTCCGTGCGCTACGGGCCGCCGCTCTTCCCGGAGGCGGGCGAGGGCGCCAAGGCGTTCATGGGCCGCCTGTCGGCGGCCGTGGCCGGGCTGTGGGACGAGGACCGCGACGGCTGGTGGGCCGCCCGGGTCCGGGCCGCCCGGGGGCAGACGCCCCCGCCGGCCGGTCCTTCCGGCCCCCGGTGGGTCCGGGTGTGGGAGGCCACCCGTCCGCTCCCTCGCCGCCGGCCTCGCCCAAAGGTCTGGTCCCAGTGATCCGTCGCTGAAATACCATGGCGGGCTAGGGCGGCGCCCAGTCACACGTGCCGTTTCGTTTCGTTATAGAGGTTGAGGAGTTCAACGCAGGCGTACAGGAAGGGAGACAACCGTGCCTCTGGAAGTGACCGCGATCATGATCGGTGTCGAGGACCTGGCCCGCTCGAAGAAGTTCTATGGGGAAGGCTTGGGCTGCACGATCGACCAGGACCATCCCAACTTCGTGTCGTTCAACCTGGGCGGCGGATCCTCGTCGCTGGGCCTCTACGAGTGGGAGGCAGCGGCCCAAGACGCCGGCGTCTCCTCTGAGGGTTCCGGCTTCCGGGGCGTGTCGTTCCATTTCATCGTCCCGTCGAGCGAAGCTGTGGACGAGGTCATGAGCAGCGCCGTGGCTGCCGGTGGCGGCGTGGTGAAGGAAGCGGCGGCCTCCCAGTGGGGCGGGTACTTCGGGTACTTCAGCGACCCGGACGGCTACCTCTGGAAGGTCGCGTCCCCCTCCTAACGGGCGGCTGAGTCAGCTTCGGAAGACTATCGGGCTCCGGTGGGGGTCCGTATGCTCCGGGTCATGACCTTCCTGCTCCTGGTGCGGCACGGGGTCACCGACGCCACCGGGCGGCTTCTGTACGGCCGATCTCCCGGGGTCCACCT
>JBOGWD010000456.1:0-2580 GCA_050693275.1 Actinomycetota bacterium
GCGGGGGAGGATGTCGACGCCCCGGATCGTCCCGATGGCCCCGTCGGCGGCTGCTCGCTCGCCGAAGCTCGTGGTCCCGTCCGCCTGGACCCCCGGCCCGCACACGACCAGGGGAACCGGGTCGGCCGTGTGCGCCTCCCGAAGGCACGAAGTGGCGTGGTCGGCGGTCACGGCGAGGAGCACCGAGGCGGGATCGATGCCCGGGAGGAGCTCTCCGAAGAACGATCGGTCGATCACCTCGATGATGTCCCGCTTGTCGTCGACGCGGCCGTCGTGGGCGGGCACGTCGGGTCCCTTGATGTGCACGTACAGGGCGTCGTAGCCGCCCAGGGCCTCGACGGCCAGGTCCGCCCAGGAGGCATACCGTTCCTCCGGATCCGGCGTGGACGGAGCCGGCACCTCCCCCATGCCCAGGGCCATGGCGATGCCCCGCTCCACAGGCATCTCCACGAAGCACCCCCACGATGGCCCGAAGCGCTCCTTGATCGGCGTCAGCCTGGGGAGGTGGTCTCCGGCGTCCCGCGTCAGGATGAGGTTGGCCGGAAGCCGGCCCTCCCGACGCCGGCGGGCGTTCGTCTCCGACGCATCGAGGACGCGGACGGACTCCCGCACGAACCCGTTGGTGAGCTCGGCCGCCCGGCGAGCCTCGTCCGAGTGGTCCAGCGGCTCGGACCAGGCCACCCGCTCCTCGAACGTCTCCAGGGCCACCCCCAGGCTCCCTCGCTTGGCGTACGCGGGATCGGTGTTCGAGACGTTCGCGGAGAGCGGGCCCTCCGTCGACCGGATCACCAGGGCACCTCGGTGTTCCACCGTGGCCCGCAGCTCGAACGTCGCGCCGGGGAGCTCCGCGCGCTCGTTGACCTCCTGGGCCAGCGCCTGGGCGTCCTCGGTGGACAGGTCGCGCCCCACGCGCCGGTCGACGATGCGCCAGTCCTCCCGGGTGGCGAGGTTGACGCGGTGCGCCAGATCTCCGTCCCGGAGCTCCATCCCCGCGCCGAGGGCCTCCAGGACGCCCCGGCCGGGATGCTGCTCGGCGGGGTCGTAGCCCAGGATGGCGAACACCGCGATGTCGGACTCCGGGGCGATGTCAGGGCCCACCGTGTGCACGAGGCCCTGCCGTCCCCGAGCCACCAGGTCGTCCAGGAACGGGGTGGCCGCGGCCTCCAGCGGCGTGCGGTTCCCCAGGGCCGGGTGGGGCTCGTCGCCGAGCCCGTCGAGGCACACGTACAGGAGCTTCGGGCGAGCCATGCTCAGTGCTTCACGATCAGGGCGAGCTCCTCCGGGTCGAGGCTGGCCCCGCCCACCAGGACGCCGTCGATGTCCGGGTGGGCCATGAACTCACGGATGTTGCCGGCATTCACACTGCCGCCGTACTGCACCCGGACGGTCTCGGCAACGTCGGTCGAGTAGATGGCCTCGAGGGCGTCGCGGATGGCCCGGATCGCCTCGCCGGCGTCGGCGGGTCCACAGGCCTTGCCGGTGCCGATGGCCCACACCGGCTCGTACGCGACCACCAGGCGGGCGGCCTCGTCGGCTCCGACCTTCGACAGATCCTCGCGGATCTGGCCGAGCACGACGTCCGTGGCCCGGCCGGCCTGGCGCTCCTCGTCGGTCTCGCCCACGCACAGGATCGGGGTCATGTCGTGCCGGAACACCGCCCGGAGCTTCCTGGCCACGTTCGCATCCGTCTCACCGAAGTGCTGCCGTCGCTCCGAGTGCCCCACGATCACGTAGCCGACCCGAAGGGCCTGGAGCATCGGGGGAGAGATCTCTCCGGTGAACGCGCCCTTGTCCTCCCAGTGGACGTTCTGGGCGCCGAGCCGGAACGGCATCCGATCCGCCTCGATGATCGTCTGCACGGCGCGGAGCGCGGTGAACGGCGGGCACATCACGACCTCGACCCGCTCGGTGTCCTCCTTGTCGAGGAGATAGGAGAGCTTCTGGACGTCCTGGATCGCCTCGAGGTGCGTCTTGTGCATCTTCCAGTTGGCCGCCACGATCGGCCGTCGGGCCATGTCAGTCCTCCATGAGCACGGCCACGCCCGGCAGGGTCTTCCCCTCCAGGAACTCCAGAGAGGCTCCCCCGCCCGTGGACAGGTGGTCCACCGAGTCCTGGTAGCCGAGCTTGCGAATCGCCGCCACGCTGTCGCCCCCACCGACCACGCTGAAGGCCGGCGCCGCGGCCACGGCCTGGGCAACCCCCCGTGTCCCCAGGGCGAACGGCTCCAGCTCGAACACCCCCATGGGCCCGTTCCAGAAGATCGTCCTGGCGTCGGCCAGGACCCGGGTGAACTCCTCCACGGTCCGGGGACCGACGTCGAGGCCACTCAGGCCTCGAGGGATCCGGTCGGCGGGAACGGTCTCCTCGTGGGCGTCGGCCGTGGCCTGGGGCGCCGCCACCACGTCCTCGGGGAGCACGATCACCACGCCCCGCTCATCGGCCTTTGTGAGCACCCTCCGAACCGTGTCGAGGTGGCTCTTCTCGACCAGGGAGTCGCCCGTCTCGGCACCCTGGGCGGCCAGGAACGTGAACGCCATGGCCCCGCCCACCAGCAGCGCGTCCACCCGGTCCAGCAGGGC
>JBOGWD010000457.1:0-1255 GCA_050693275.1 Actinomycetota bacterium
TCGATCTTCACGGCGGCCCCGCTGCTGGTGGTGCTGAAGGAGCGGGAGCCGAAGATGACCGAGATCCGGCACCGCGTCCAACGCCGGGAGACTGCACGCCCCGCGCTCGCGGCGGTTCCCGAGGAGAGGCCCGCCGAGGAGCTGGAGCTCGCCCCCGTGACCGCCCGGCCGGCGGGTCAGGACCGCCGGCGAGTCCAGCCCGCCCGGCGGAAGCCCAAGAAGAAGCCCCGGTCCAAGCGGAAGAGGAGGTAGGACGGCGTGGCGGACGTCGAGGAGACCAAGCTGCCTGGCCTCGGCATCCGGTACGAGTTCCTCACGGCCCGGGGGAACCGAGTGGGCGTGGTCCACCATCGGACCGGTCGCCGCGAGCTCCTGATCTACGACCGTGACGACCCGGACACGGTTCGGGACGTCGTCGCCCTCGACCCCGACGACGGTAGGACGCTGGCCGAGCTCCTCGGAGGCTCGCGTGTCGCCGAACAGCTCGACCACCTCCAGCAGGTCGAGGGCCTGGCCATCGACTGGCTCCCGGTGCCGTCGAACAGCCCGTTCGCCGACGGCACGATCGGGGACACCGAGGCGCGTCGGCGTACCGGCGTCTCCATCGTGGCCGTCCTCCGGGGCGATCAGGCCTTCCCGGCACCCGGGCCGGACCACCGGCTGGAGGCCGGGGACACACTCCTGGTCGTGGGCACCCCCCGAGGCATCGAGGCCCTCTCCGTGCGGCTGCGCGCGGAGTAGCGGTGCCGGGCTCGCTGCTCCTCCTCGAGCTGGGAGCCATCATCGTGGGGCTGGCGCTCCTGGCCCGGCTGGCCGGCCGGTTCGGCTTCTCGCCGATCCCCCTGTACCTCCTGGTGGGGCTGGCCTTCGGCCGGGGCGGGCTCGTCCCTGTGGTCACGGCCGAGGAGTTCATCGAGACCGGCGCCGAGATCGGCGTGATCCTCCTGCTGCTCCTGCTGGGCCTGGAGTACACGGGCGAGGAGCTGACCAGAGGGCTGCGAACCGGTGCCGCGAGCGGGGCCGTCGACCTGGTCCTCAACGCCGCGCCCGGCTTCGCCGCCGGGCTCCTGCTCGGGTGGGGACCCGTCTCGGCGGTCCTCCTGGCCGGGGTGACGTACATCTCCTCCTCCGGGATCGTGGCCAAGCTGCTCTCCGACCTGGGATGGGTGGGGAACCGGGAGACACCCGCCGTGCTGTCCGTCCTGGTGCTGGAGGACCTGGTCATGGCGGTGTACCTGCCGGTGGTGGCGGTGCT
>JBOGWD010000458.1:0-4952 GCA_050693275.1 Actinomycetota bacterium
GCGGGCTGCGTACCGCTCGGCGAAGGCGTCGGCGGGCACGTCCCGGGCATCGTAGCAGGGCGGCTGGCCGGCGGATGTCGGGCCGGTGCTACCATCGCCCGATGAGCGAGCTCCTTCGGGCCGGGCATGCCGTCGCCCTGGGGCTGGTCCTCGGGGCACTCCTCGTTCGGGCCGCTCGCCGGCGCCCCCCTGCCTAGGAGGTTCGGGTGGGCGGCCGCGGCCTCGTCGACGTGACCCTGGACAACCTCCGAGACGTCCCCCCCGAGGTTCGGTTGGCGCTGTTCTGGGAGACCGACACGGACGAGGAGCCCCCGGATCCCGGCTTCGAGAAGGAGGAATGGTTCTCGGAGGTCCTCCTGGAGTGGGGCGGATGCGGTCTCATGCTGACGGAGGACGAGCTAGGGGCGGTGGCGTTCGCCCAGTTCGCCCCGGCCTCCTTCTTCCCCCGCCTGGCCCGGTTCCGGTCAGGTCGCGTGTCGGCCGACGCCGTCTACCTCTCGTACTGCTACGTGGTGGCCGCTCGACGCGGCTTCGGGCTGGGAACCCACCTGGTCAGGGCGGTGGCCCGGACGCTGCTGGGCCGGGAGATGCGTGCGGTGGAGGCGCTTGGTGACCGGGAACGCGCCGACGGGTGGGTCCTCCCCGCCTCGTTCCTCGGCGCCAACGGGTTCCACGTCGTCCGTGAGGATCCCCGGTTCCCCCTGATGCGGCTGGATCTCCGCACGGCCGTGGAGCCGGAGGAAGCCATGGAGGCGGCCGCGCTTCCGCTCCCGGCGCCCGGGGCTGCCTAGGACGGTTCCTCGAGGCCGCGTCCGAGCGCCCTGCCGGCGAAGAATCGCTCCAGGGCCGTGGCCATGGCCCCGGCCACCTCGCGTACGAAAGGCTCCTCGGAGAGGAGCTGCTCCTCCTTCGGGTTCGTGATGAAGCACGGCTCGACCTGGACGGCCGGCATGCGGGTCTCCCGGAGGATGGGGAAGGACTTCGGGTGGGCCCGGCCGTCGCGGAGCCCGGTGGCGGCGGTCATCTCCTCCTGGATCAGCTCGGCCAGCGCGGCCCCGGCCACCGAGGAGGCTCCCACGCCGCCGAAGTAGTACGAGGACGAGCCCTCGGCGGAAGCGTCCTCATGGCTGTTCAGATGGACGGAGACGAGGGCGTCGGCGGCGGCCTCGTTGGCCCGGGCGGCTCGCTCGGACGCCTCCGGGTCCTCCTCGGCCCCCCGCAGGATGAGCGGGTCCGCCCCCCGCGCTCGGAGCTCCGCCGCCAGCATCTCGGCCAGGCGGAACGCGGCGTCGGTCTCCCGGACGCCGGTCGTCCCCGTCGCTCCGGGGTCCTCCGGGCCGTGCCCCGGGTCCAGAGCGACCGTTCGGCCGGCCAGGGAGCCCGCCCCGATCCGTACGGCCTCCGTCTCCCGTACCGCCGCCCGGCCCTGAGCGCTGACCGGCGCGGCCAGCAGTCGGTCGAGTGCCTGGAGGGTCGTCGGCCCCACGATGCCGTCCGACCGGAGCCCCACGTTCCGCTGGAAGTCGAACACCGCCTGGGCGGTCTGGTCCCCGAAGATGGCGTCCTCCCGGCCCGGATCGAATCCGAGGAGGTTCAGCCGTCGCTGGAGCGCGCGGACATCGTCTCCCCGAACGTTGGGCCGGCGCAGGTAGAGGACGCGGTCACCGAGCGCGTAGCCGGCCTCGACCAGCTCCTCCCACGTGTCCGGGCCGGCCAGCCCGTCGACGAGCAGGCCCCGCTCCTGCTGGAACGCTCGAAGGGCCGCCTCGGTCGACTCACCGAACCGGTGGTCCTCGACCTCCCGCGCCTCGACGTGGAACCCCAGCGCGAGCAGCCTCGTCTGGACGTCGCGAACGGCGTCGCCGCGGTCCTCGAGCCGGATGGGCTGCACGGGCGAAGTCTATCCCCGCCCGGAGGGGTGTCAGGCGGGGATGTGCTCGCCGAGCTCCCGGAGGATGGCGTCCTTGGGCTTGGCGCCGACCACCCGGGCGCGCTCCTCGCCGCCCACGAACAGGATAAGCGTGGGGATGCTCATCACCCCGTACCGGCGGGCGGTGTCGGGGTTGTCGTCGACGTTGAGCTTGGCCACGCGCATCACATCTGACTTGTCCTGGCCGATCTCCTCGACCACGGGGGAGACCATGTGGCAGGGAACGCACCAGTCGGCCCAGAAGTCGACCAGCACGGGCACGGCTGCCTTCAGGATCTCCTCCTCGAACGCCTGGTCGGTGACCTCGGTGACTCCCGCCATCTCCTCCTCCTCGATCGATAGGCCGGGCGAGCCCGGGCAAGTATCCTTCAACACAGGTGGCGGATCGGCTATTCCTTACCCCGGTTCGAGGTCCGCGTACAGGCGATCCGCGAGCCGCTCGAACGGCGCCGCCTCGCCGGCACGGCCCAGGGCCGCCAACCGGGGCTCACCCCGGGACGTGACCCGGACCGAGGCCCGGTACAGCCGCTGGATCAGGGGGTAGGGGTTCTCCCACCCGCCGGACCCCTCGATCCCGAAGTGCAGATGTGGCGGGAACTCGTCCTCGTGACCGGGCGGCCCGTAGCCGGTGTTGCCCACCAGGCCGATGACGTGACCGGGTTGGACCGCCGTCCCCACCCGGACGCCCGGCGCCACCAGCGACATGTGCGCGTAGAAGTAGTATTTGCCATCGATCCCGCGCACCCCCACCCTGGTCCCCGAGTAGAAGGTCCACCCGACGGCCTCGACCGTGCCGGCCGTGGCCGACAGGATCGGCGTTCCCTTCTCCGCGATCACGTCGTTGCCCTCGTGCACGCCCACGAGCTGCCACCGGCCGCCGATCAGGCGGAACCGTGGCGCGTGCCAGTCCTCCTCGAGCTCGATCACGGAGAGCCAGTTGGCCCGGGCCACCGGGAACGTGAACCCGTCCACCACCACCGGGCGGTAGTATGCGGGGCCGGCGACCAGGGGCGCGGGCTGGGCGGGCGCCGGCGGCACGCCTGCGAGTGCTCCGGCGGCGACGGAGAGGATCACGGTCAGGCGGGCGCTCCGCACGCCCACAGCGTACGTCAGTGGCCCTGAGATTCGAGGAAGCGCTCGGCGTCCATGGCCGCCTTGCAGCCCATGCCCGCCGCGGTGACGGCCTGTCGGTACGTGAAGTCGACCGCGTCCCCGGCGGCGAACGCGCCCTTCACGCTGGTGGCCGTGGTCGGCTCGCGAACCATGATGTAGCCCTCGCTCATCTCGAGCTGGCCCTGGAAGATCTGGGTGTTCGGGGTGTGCCCGATGGCCACGAACAGCCCGCCGGTGGACAGCTCGGTCGTCCCGTCGGTCTTCAGGTTCCGGAGCCGAAGCCCGGTGACCTGGCCGTTGCCGAGGACCTCGTCGACGACCGAGTCCCACACGAACTCGATCTTGTCGTTGTCGAGCGCGCGCTGCTGCATGATCTTCGAGGCCCGAAGCGCGTCGCGCCGGTGGACCACGGTCACCTTGGTGGCGAACCGGGTCAGGAACAGGGCCTCCTCCATGGCGGAGTCCCCGCCGCCCACGACCACGAGCTCTTGGCCCCGGAAGAAGAACCCGTCACACGTGGCGCACGTCGACACGCCCCGGCCGAGGAGGTGCTGCTCGCCGGGAACGCCCAACATCTTGGCCTTGGCGCCGGTGGCCACGATCACCGACCGGGCCCGGAACTCCTCGTCGCCCGACCACACCCCGAACGGCCGCTCCGAGAGGTCGACCTTGGTGGCCGCCTGGTGGAGCAGCTCCGCGTCGAACCGAGCCGCCTGCTTCTCCATGAGCTCCATGAGCTCGGGCCCCAGGATCCCCTCGGGGAAGCCCGGGTAGTTCTCCACGTCGGTGGTCAGCATCAGCTGCCCGCCGGCGTCGATGCCCTTCAGGACCAGGGGCCGGAGGTTGGCCCGGGCCGCGTACAGCGCCGCGGTGTAGCCGGCGGGGCCGGAGCCGATGATGACGACGTTTCGCTCGTCCACGGTTGGCGTCATTGTCGCATAGGGGTTATGCCTCTCTACCCTGTTCCAACGCCGGCCTATTCCCTCCGCTACAGGCGCTGACTTGCCAGGGAGCGCAGCCGGCAGTCCTGCTGCCCGACGACCCAGATGACGACCCGATCGTACGGCTGGTCGGGGGCCGGGCCCTGGAGGAACGAGGCGATGTAGGCCGGCTCGTCCTCGAAGGAGGCAGCCTCGATCGTGAACGGGACGATCAGCTGCTCGGGGGGAACCTCCGCCACCACGCACCGGTACACGTCCTCCAGCTCCCGGGGCAGGGACTCGGGGTCGAATGCCGAGAAGAACCCGGCGGCGGACGGGGCCAGGCCCTGCCCCAGCACGGTCCGGGCCTCGGCCCGGAGCCGGCGGGCCAGGCTGGCCAGATCGGCCGGCGTGTAGTCGGCGTCCGATTCCCGGTATCGCGGGAGGTTGGCCAGCCGGACCGCTCCCTGGTCGGCGGCCTCCGTCTGGTCCGGGGCCTCCTGAGGGGCCGCCGCCGGCTCGCCGGGGCCGTCGCCTCCGCCGGCCGCGGTCGGGCCGCCCGCCTCATCGTTGGAGAGTGCATCGAGCACCACGACGCCCCCGGCCACCAGCACCGCCGCGGCGGCGATCGGGGCGGGCGCCTCGCCGACCGCGAGCAGCGTGGCGAGTCCGCCGAGCGAGGCGCCGACCAGCGCGGGCTTCTGCTCGATCTGGGTGAGCACCGCGCGCAGGTCGGCCGCGAAGCGCTCCAGGCGGTAGGGCGACTCGCCGGGTGCCCAGTCGCTCTCGCCGTGCCCGCGCAGGTCGAGCGTGATCGACAAGCGGCCGTCGCGCGCGAGTGCGGCCGCGGTGCCGCCCCACGCGTGCCGGGTCTGGCCGCCGCCGTGCAGAAACAGCACCGGGGGTGCACCCGGGTCGCCGCGCGCGTCGGCGCGCAGCGCGAGGCCGTCTGCGCCCGCGAACGAGATTGCGCGCGGGGTAGTGGCGTC
>JBOGWD010000459.1:0-1826 GCA_050693275.1 Actinomycetota bacterium
CGAGCGGGAGCGCGGAGACCGGGCCGGGGCGGACACGGGAGAGGAACGGCCGCCGCTCCGCGAACAGGGCGGGGCTTCCGATCCGGAGGGCGTACAGGAGCATCATCGCTCCCACCCCCACCACCAACACCCCCGCGACCCGCTGCGCCCCGGGCGAGCGGAGCAGCGGCACGAACACCTTCGAGAACGCCCCGAGCGCCGTGAACACCAGGGCGAACCCCAGCACGAACAGCAGCATCGGGAGGAGGGGGCGACTGTCGGCCGCCTCGGCCCGGGAGCCGGAGATGAACGAGAGATACCCCGGCAGCAGCGGCAGCACGCACGGCGAGGCACAGGAGACGACGCCCGCCGCGAAGGCCAGGGCCGGGGCCCACCACGTCTGGAGCGCGTCGGCGAACTCCACGGTGCCAGTCTCGCACCCGGCACGGATCGGGAAGCTCGGTTGCGCCCCGCCCGGCCGTGTCGGAGAATCCCGCCGGTGCTTGTGAAATCCTTCACAAGGGCGGACCGACCAGAGCCGAGGCCTCCTCCTTGGGGGGCCCACAGGGGCGTTGGTAGAATCGCCTCAGGGCCCAGAGCCATCGGTGCCAGCGAAGGAGTCGTGCCCGGAACGTGAGACTGCCGATCCCGAAGGCCATCGAGCGGAGGCTCCGCCCCTGGATCACGCGCGGCGAGGAGTTCGCCCGGACCTGGGAGTGGACATGGACCACGGCGTTCCTGGCGGGGGTGGCCATCTCCTTCTTCGCCATCACGACGCTGGCCGTCGTGCCGTCCTGGTGGCTCTACTTCGCGGAGCAGACCCTGGGGTGGACCACGCAGGATCGGCTGCTGATCGCCATCCGCGACGCCATCGCCCTGGGGTGGCTCACGATCTGGGCGGGGTTCTTCGTGGTCACCGCGTACAAGATCCAGGGGATCCGCCGCCGCCTCCGGGGCGAGAAGCAGGCCGAACGCTATACGGGCGGATACCGGTAGGAAGGGTGGGCTGAGCGATGCCATTCGTGAAGACCGAGGTCGACATCAAGGAGGACTACGTCCTGGAGACGGTCGACCCCGAGTGGCTGAAGCAGGGGGTGAAGTCGCCGAAGCACCTGATGCTCGACCCCGAGCCGTGCATCCTGTGCCGGGCCTGCGAGGACGTCTGCCCGTGGAACTGCATCTTCATGCTGGACACAGGGATCGTCCGGGAGAGCGTCGATCCGGCCACCGGCGAGCTAGTGGAGCAGGCCGAGGCTATCTTCGTGGTCGACGACAACGCGTGCACGCGGTGCTCGGTGTGCGTGGAACGCTGCCCGAGCGACTGTCTCTACTACGCTCGGCTGCCGGAAGGGACGGCCACCGAGGGCAGCGAGCGAACGATGGGAGCGGTGCCGCTCTCGCAGCGAGCCGAGGAGTCCGCGTGAAGCTGAAGCTCCCCAGACCTCCCAGCCCGGGCGAGGTCTTCGACAAGGTCCGGGAGTCGGAGGCGTGGCGGTCGATCTTCCGGCCCGGCTCGGTGTTTCGGAAGGGCTACAAGGACACGCAGCGGGACCGGGCGCTGGCGGCGATGAACAACGTGCTGTACCACCTCCACCCGGTCAAGGTGAAGCGACACGGCCTCAAGCTCACCTACACCTTCTGCCTGGGAGGCCTGTCCTTCTTCCTGTTCATCCTGCTCACCGTGTCCGGCATCTACCTGATGTTCTTCTACCGGCCGGCCGCCGAGCTGGCCGCGGGCCAGGCGTACACCGACATCGAGACGATCCGGAACAGCGTGGTGCTCGGGGACCTGGTCCGGAACATCCACCGGTGGGGCGCGCACCTCATGGTCATCACGGTGTTCCTGC
>JBOGWD010000460.1:0-9856 GCA_050693275.1 Actinomycetota bacterium
TCCACCCAAACTCGGTGAGCAGGTCTTTCGCATCCCCAATCGGGACCGCCAGTGATTCCCGTGTGGCACGTCTGTGGCACGCGGAACATCCGTGGCGGGCTGGCTCAGCGCAGAAGGACGACTCTGACCTGCATGTTTGCGGTGGGCGCTGGTGGGATCGAACCACCGAACTCCGCCTTGTAAGGGTGAATCAGCGGGAGTCGCTGACCTGGGCGAGAGGCCGAATCATTTAGGCCCACCTGCGGTTTTGCTGAATCGATGCCTTGCGTTCCGACACGTCGTTTTCCGACCTGTCGCGGAATCTCCGCGGAATCCCACAGTTCGTCGCGGTGGCCTGTGGCGCGGGAGCGTCTCAGCGCATGGGAGGCAGCGCTCGCGTACCCTTTGCCTGGTGACGGAGAAGGCATCGCCTGAGATCGAGTCCGTCCGAGCCGCCGAGGTCATCGCCGCTGCGTGCCTGGCCACCGACCTGGGCATGGGGTTTCCGTTCGAGCACGGCCTGCACGGCACGCTCATGGCCATGAGGCTCGCCGACCTGCTCGACGTCGATCGCGAGACTGAGTCGCAGACCTACTACGCCTCCCTCCTGATGTACTCGGGGTGTACGACCGACCTGGATATCGCGCAACGCATCTTCGCGGGGAGCAGGACCGAAAACTTCACTCCCAGGATGATGGGATCGCCACTGGAGGCCTTTGCGGGCTTCGTCCGCGCCCTCCCCCCTCCGGACGCCCCCCCGCTCCGCCGCGGCTACGAGGTCGGGAGGCGACTGATCCCGGTGGGGAGATTCGTGAAGCCCCACATGACAGCCATCTGCGACGTCGCGGAAATGCTGGCGAAGCGGCTCGGGATGCCCCCGGCTATACACAAGCTGTTCGCCCTCCTCACCGAGCGCTGGGACGGGAAGGGATTGCTGAAGCGAGCGAAGGGAGAGGAGGTCCCCCTGCCTCTTCGCATCGTTGGCGTCGCGCGCGACGCGGCCTACCAGCGGGTCCTGGGTGGGGACGATCTTGCCGTCGACGTGATCCGCCGACGAGCCGGGCACGCCTTCGACCCCCGCGTTGCGGCCCGGTTCGTCGAGGAAGCACCGGAGATCATGGCGGCGGCCGCCGGAGCCGGCCCGGCGTGGGAGGCGATCCTGGCCGCCGAGCCGCGGCCCTGGCTGACGCTGGAGGATGAGGGGGTAGACCGGGCGCTCGCCGCCATCGGCGACTTCGCCGACCTCGTCTCGCCCTACCTGTCTGGGCACTCGAGCGGGGTGGCCGAGCTCGCGGAGACCGCCGGCCGGCTCTGCGGCTTCGATCCCTCCGACGTCGCCCTCGTGAGGCGGGCGGCGTTCGTGCACGACGTGGGGCGCGTCGCGATCGATCCGCGGGTCTGGCAGAAGCCGGCGGCTCTGACGGTCGATGAGTGGGAGCAGGTGCGACTGCACCCCTACCACACCGAGCGCGTCGTGCTCCGCCCCGGCTTCCTCGCCTCGCTGGCCGAGCCGGCGTGTGCGCACCACGAGCGGCTCGACGGGGACGGGTACCACCGAAGGATGTCGGCCTCCGCCCTCCCTCCGGCTGCACGCCTCCTCGCCGCCGCCGACGCGTTCCACGCCATGCGCGAGCCGCGCCCGTACCGGCCCGGACTCTCACCGGAAGAGGCCGCGAAGCTCCTCAGCGAGGAAGCGCACGCTGGTCGTCAGGACTCCGAGACGGTGGCTGCCGTGATCGAAGCCGCGGGGCAGCCGGCGCCGCCGGTCGAGCGCCCGGCCGGGCTGACCGACCGGGAGGCCGAGGTGGTCGGGCTCCTTGCCCGTGGCCTCCAGACGAAGCAGGTGGCCAGAAGACTCGGCATCTCGATCAAAACGGCCGATCGCCACATTCAGAACGCCTACCGGAAGATCAGCGTCTCCAGCCGTGCGGCCGCCACGCTGTTCGCGATGGAGCACGGCCTGGTGCCCCAGCCTGGCCCCTTCGTTCGAGCGGCGAAGGACACTCGACGCCGAGCTGACCCGACGCCGACCCGTCCGGAGCTTCGGTCCTGAGGCGTCGAGGCGCGCATCCTCGTATGGGGAGAACTCCCGATTCTTCCTGGACCCGGCCGCGCGTACGGTCGTGGCGTGGCGAGGATCCACCAGGACGAGACGCGGGGCTCCGCCGAGAGGGAAGTAGCACGCCGCTTCCGTCTCCTCTCGGCCGCCCTCTGCGCGTTCGCGCTCTCGGCCGCCGTCGTGATGACGGCCGTGGGGAACGAGGCGCCCCTGGGCGCTCCCCCGTTCTGGTCGTGGCTGCTGACCGGCCTTCAAGTGCTCGCGCTGCGTTCCGCCGGCACCGGGCGCTGGTGGGGCTGGCTCCTGGGCGCCGCGGTGCAGCTCCCGTGGATCGCCTACGCGGTGGTCACGGGGCAGCTTGGGTTCATCGCCGGCTGCGCGGTCTCCGCCACCGTCCAGACCCGCAACTTCCTGGAGGCAAGCGGGATCCGCCACGTCGTCGGGGTCGAGAGATTGAGGGGGTGGTGTTCATGAACGCTCAGCACACCGAAGGGATCGAGACGCTCGTCATCGGGGGTGGGCAGTCGGGACTCTCGGTCGGGTACCACCTGGCCAGACGCGGCCTGCCGTTCCTGATCGTCGACGCGAACGAGCGGGTCGGGGACGCCTGGCGCAAGCGTTGGGACTCCCTGCGGCTCTTCACCCCGAACCGTTTCAACGGGCTGGATGGGATGCGGTTCCCCGGCCCGCGCTGGGGATTCCCGACCAAGGACGAGTTCGCCGACTTCCTCGAGAGCTACGCCGAACGGTTTGTGCTTCCGGTCCGAACTGAGGTGAGAGTGGAACGGCTGACCAGGAACGGGGATCGCTTCGTGGCGACCGCAGGCCGCCGGCGCTTCGAAGCCGCCAACGTCGTCGTCGCGATGTCCTCGTGGCAGCAGCCGCGGGTGCCGGACTTCGCCTCCGAGCTCGATCCCGCGATCGTCCAGCTCCACGTCGCCGACTACCGCAACCCCGGGCGGCTCCGGGAGGGGGACGCCCTCGTCGTCGGGGCGGGCAACTCGGGAGCCGAGGTCGCGATGGAGCTCTCGAAGACCCGCCGGGTCTGGCTGTCGGGCCCGGACAACGGTCAGCTCCCCTTCCGGCCCGAGAGCCTCGTGGCCCGGGTGCTGATGCCGTTCGTCGGCCGGGTCATCTTTCATCGGGTCTTCTCTACTGGGCATCCGATCGGAAGGAGGATCCGCCCGAAGATACTCGCGAAACGCGACCCCATGATCCGCGTCAAGCGGAAGGACCTGGCCGCGGCCGGAGTGGAGCGGGTGCCGCGCACGACCGGCGTCGAGGAAGGCCTGCCTGTGCTCGAGGACGGCCGCCGCCTGGAGGTCGCCAACGTCGTCTGGACGTCCGGGTTCCACCCCGGATCCTCATGGATCGACCTGCCCGTGTTCGGGCCGAACGAGCCGAAGCACGACGGGGGAATTGTCGACTCCGAACCCGGTCTCTACTTCGTCGGCCTCCGGTTCCTGTACTCGAAGTCGTCGGAGCAGATCCACGGAGTGGGCCGCGACGCTGCGCGGATCGCCGGGAGCATCGCCGCTCGACGCGAGCAGCGCTCGGGCGTGGCCGCGTAAGGGGCCGGGCGCCTTTGTGGGCGCTGGTGGTTTCGAACCACCCGACCTCCGCCTTGTAAGGGCGATTCCAGGCAGGCAGTTTACGTGCGCAAACCCATGTCGACGCTGGTAGAGCGCATTTCAGGGTTCGAATGACTGCAGTCCGCTGCGGTGTCTTGGCATGGGTTGTGCGTACTTTTTGCTTAATCTGCTTAGCGGCTCGATCCTTCCCGACACGCAGCCAGGATGGTCAGGGCTACGAAGGCGAAGGCGGGTGAGCCAGACCCCACCACGATCGGGTCATACATATCCATGGGAGATCTCCCTTTCTTCGCTAAGGCTTGTCGCCCTCCACGGCGATGCTGCCCTCCATGCCGGGGTGGATGGTGCACTCGTAGGCGTACGTCCCCGGCTGCTCGAAAGTGTGTCGGAATGTCCCGGAACTCTGATCCGGACTCTCGAACCCCTGGCCCACGACGTCGTGCGGAGCCCGCCCCTCCCATACCCAGGTCACGGTGGCCCCGGCCTCGACCGCGAGGGAGGCCGGCTCGAACTGGTAGTCACGCACGGCCACGGCCGGGCCCTCGACGGATGTGGGTGGTTCCGCGGAGCCCTGGGAGGCGCACCCCGTGGCGATGAGCGCCAGGGCAGCCACCCAGGGGAAGAGGTGCGTGATCGATGCTCGCGTCATTCTTTCCTCCTCTGCGTCTTTGGTCGGTAGAGATCGACCCCTCACCGGTTCGCGGTCATTGCTCGGAGCGGCTTCACACCCGAAGCCACGACGAGTCCCGCCGTCAGCAGCACCAGGTTTTTGACCACGAACTCCCCCACGGCCGTCAGGACCAAGGGGTTTCCCCCCTCAAAGGCCACATCCGGCAGGGTGATGAGCACCAGGAACGTCCCCGCCATGTGGGCGGCGAACAGCGGGAGCACCACCGGGAGGAGGCGACCGGTGGCGAAGGCCACGCCGATCACGATCTCCACGACGCCCAGAAGGGGGACGAACCAGGCGGAGTCCAGAAAGGGCACCGTGGCCGCAACCAGGCCTCCGACGGCCGAGACCCCCGCGACCTTGAGCGTCCCGAACCACACGAACACGATGCCGAGCGAGACCCGAAGCAGCATCGGGCTGGCCCGGCGGAGGAGCCGGCGCATGGTGCGGTCGTAGGCTTCGAGGCGCCGGCGGAGCTGCTCCCAGCGTGAGGCGGCCTGCACCGGTCCCTGACGCATCGATCGTTGCGTGGCAGTCTTCACGACGCGGATACCGCCGCTGCCTCGGCGGACGCCGTCATCCCTCAGAGTGTTGTCTTGCATCATCCCTCCATTGCGGTCGGGCGAGCCCTCTACGGGATCGCGATCTGAAAACGGAGCCGTGTCGGTTCGACTCCTCTCGTTGGCGCTAGATGAGACGAATCGGCGAGTGCTCGTGTGACACGATGACCGCTCGGAGTCCGAAGACGGGCCGCCCGGCCCAGATCGGCTTTCGGTGCGACTAGGAGCTGGGAAGTGGCTGGCCCGCGAAGGTGCCGAGATGACCCAGCTTGTCGGGATTGGTAACGGCGCGGACCGTCTGCACCAGGTCGTCGGCGACATCGACGGTCACCGCCACCACGGGCCGGCCCTCCCGATCGAGGAAGAGGGCCCCAGGCTGCCCGTTGATGACCGCGGACCGCATGCCGCTCACCCCCAGGCGCTCCCACCCGACCCGTGCGCCTCCAAGCAGCACCCGAGCCACCCGGTCTCGTCCGTAGACGGGGCGAGGAAGCGCCGGAGTTTTTCCGCCCCCATCACCGTAGGCGATGACGTCCGCGGCGAGCAGGTCAATCAGGCCCTTCTCGTCTCCCCTCCTCGCCGCGTCGAAGAACCGGCGGGCCAGCTCCTCCCGGCGCTTGCGGTCCGCCTCGAACCGGGGCTTCTTGGCCTCGATCTGGCGGCGAGCCCGGACGGCGATCTGGCGGCAGTTGTCCTCGCTCTTGCCGACCACCTTGGCGATCTCCTCGTAGCCGTAGTCGAACACCTCACGAAGCAGGAAGACCGCCCGCTCCACCGGCGCGAGGCTCTCGAGCAGCACGAGGAAGGCCATGGAGAGGGAGTCGGCGGTCTCGGCGTGCTGGGGCAGGTCGTCGGTGACGAGCGGTTCGGGCAGCCAGGTGCCGAAGTAGCGCTCCCGGCGCACCCGGGCCGAGCGGAGATGGTCGATGCTGAGCCGGGTGGTGATGGCCGACAGGTATGCCTTGGGCGACTCGATCGCCGTCCCGTTGGCGGACTCCCGGTGGAACCGCAAGAACGCCTCCTGGACGATGTCCTCAGCCTCGCTGGCGCTCCCCAGCATCCGGTAGGCGATGGAGAACATCAGCGGCCGGAGCCCCTCGTATAGCTCGCTCACTCGCTCTTCCCCCGAGGTCTGGGCGTCCATGTAGATGAGACGAGATAGCCCTTCCGCCTGTGACACCTCGTCTCCACAGGCTGAGGGTGCTGTCACAGCCGCCCCAGCCCCCTCGTCTCCTGTCCGGGAACCAGACGGAAGGAGGCGATATTTCCAATGAGGACGCAGGAGGAGGTCCGTACCGCCGTGGCGTGGCGGCAACGGGAGGCCATCGGGCCCGGGGGACGTTCAGATTTCGGTCAGGTCAGCCGACCGCCCGGATCCCCGGCGAGCCACCAGGAAGAGAGGGATGCCGTCCCGGCCCCTTCCTCGAGGGAACGAACACAGACCCAGCCCTGCCCCGAAAGGATCTGGTGGTTCGGCATTCTCGTGGGCGGGCCGTTGATGCTCATCGGGTTCTTGCTGACGCTCACCCTGTTCGGAGCGCCTCTCGGGATCCCCCTGTGGGCTGCTGGCCTGGGCCTCATGCTCTCTCCGCGACCGTGCAGAGAGTGACCGGGAGGCGGACCCGACAGCGATCTTCGACCGGCCGAGGGGTCCGGCCAGGAGTGAACCTACTTCCCCCGCGTTGACCCGAGCCGACGGCCCAGGGAACGACGTCCGAGGGGGGTCAGTAGCAGGATTAGGCCCGCTCCGAGAAGCACCACCATGACCCGGTGGTACGTGTCGTTGAGCTGGGTGTGGGCCCCCCGGCCCGCGGCGACGGCCACCATTCCCCACAGGACGCCCGCAAGGGCGAGACCGTGGGCCCATGTCACCGCGGCCCTCGCCCAGGCCTTCCGGGCGAAGACGGCGTAGGCGCCCACTGCGAGCACCGCCCCGGCCAGACCCTCGACGATCACCGCGAAGGGCCGCTGCGGCTCGTCGAGGACGGCGAAGCCCAGGGGAATCTGGACGCCGAAGTGCAACAGGACCGCCACTAGAAGGGTCCCTGCGTATACGGCGGCCGAGATGCCCACCGCTCGTCGCACCGGATTACGCTCACGAGTCTCGAGCCTGGTCAGGGTGCCTCCCTCCGACCAAGGCTCTCACAGAGCGTGACGGTCGTCCGCCTCACCTCCCGGCCCTGAAAGCCAGCCAAACACGATGGTCGCGTCCTGATGCGTCCCTCCAAGAGTGACCTCCGCCCCATCTGGTCGGAGGCCGGGACGTGAACGGTTGACCCCGTGGCCTCATCGCCCGACGCTCACAGCCGCCTCTCCCTTGCTATGTGTGCTACCCGTTCCGATGAGGGGACTTCGCCCTGGTGGGGCGGGAATCGACCTCTGCGCCGGTTCCAGGGGCCGCTACCAGCCCCTTTAGCACTCAACCTGCCGTGAGCGCTAACTCTTCGTGCGTACTCTTTGCTTAATCTGCTGACGGAATCCGCCCCCGATACCAGCGACCAATCTTGCGCTGACCAGGGCTTTCTCGGTGGGCGCTGAAGGAGTCGAACCTTCCACTTCCGCCTTGTAAGGGCGGAATCGGGCAGGGCCTCTACCTGCCGAAATCGACGAAGGCGCTGGTCGGGCGGATCTCAGGGTTCGAATGGCTCCAGTCCCTTGCGATGGCTTGGATGCCTTGTGCGTACTTTTTGCTTAATCTGCTTGGCGCCCGGTGAGCGAGCCAGCTCCGGGGGTCTCCTCTTCGCGGTGGAATCGAGGGCGACTTCCCTGCCCCCTCCCTACTCGTCCTCGAAGCCCAGTCGCCGCTGGCGTCCCCTTCTACGACCTGCAGACGGTTCCGCGTGTCATCACGGGCAAGGCGGCGGATCAAGGTGGTCGTCGATCCGGAAGACGGGCGGGTTGGCGTCCGGCGCGACGTACGTCACGTACACCGTCGCTCCGGTCGGGCTGGAGGCCTGAACCGGGTGGTCACCGCCCTCGACGAACACGGCGCCGTCGGGAAGCCCCGGCCCGTAGGTCACCGAGTTGCACTCCGAATCCGTGAGCGTCACCGCACCCGACTGCACGGCGACGATGATCATGCCCGGGTGGTGATGCCAGCCGGAATAGCCGCCCGCAGCGAAGTCGATCCTCTGGACCCGGACATCCGTCGGCTCTTTGGTCTGGAACTTGACCCTATCGCTGTTCATGTGGACCGTCTTGTCGAAGTTAGCCGTGACGAGCGTCGTCGACGTGGTTCCGGAGCCCTGGTGGGATGCGAGAGCCACGCCCCCGAGCGTTCCGATCACGGCAATTCCGACGATCGCGGCAATCCACGTTCCCGAACGAAATACGCGATGGCGCATCACCGCTCCTCCTTCCTCCGCGGGCTCAGCGTGGATTGTCGGGGGGCCCCGCGGTGGAGACAAGCCCAAAAACTGAACCTTCGAGGGGGCCGAGCGCGTCTAGCACTCGGCGGACCTCAGCCTCCACCGGAGAGGACTGAGGTAGCCCGCAGGGCGAACAGCTTGAACGATTCCGCTGGCCGCGACCAGTTCAGCCGCTAGACTTGGGGTTCCTGGCCTGACCGCGACGGAGGTAGCTGATGATCCTTCTTGTCCGACATCGAGTCCGTGACTTCGGCACGTGGAAGCCCGTCTTTGACCAGGAGGGATCGATCATCCGCGTCCGGCATGGGGCGACCCGACACTGGCTCTATCGATCCCTCGACGACCCCAACGACATCGTCGTCTCGATCGAGTTCCCAACGGAGGAGGGCGCCCGCAGCTTTGTGGCAGATCCTTCCCTCGAGGAGGAGATGGGACGCGCTGGTGTTCAAGGACAGCCAACCCTCACGTTCTGCGAGGAGGTCGAGGCAGTTAGCTACTGAGCCTCGGCACCTCGGCGAGGCCGCCCGCTCGAAGGTCCTGCAGGACTCGCCCGGTGATCTAGGCGCTGGCAGAGACGGGGACGGTCTCGGCCTCGGCGAATGGGCTGATCCCCACCCATCGGTGCAGGGCCCGCCGGTCCTCTACCGATCCGGACACCTCGACCGCGCCCGACCGGACGGCCTCAACCAGGGAGACGTGCCCCAGGTACACCTGGACCAGGGTCCTCAGATCGGCGGTGACCTCGAGGTCGACACCGAACCCCGGGTCGAACAGGCATAGGTCAACTTCGGGGCGGGACAGGATCAGCCAATAGCGGTGCTTAGGTAGGCCCCGGAACCGGAAGAAGATGACTACCCGGCGCCCCTCGGGTAGGTTGCCTACCTGGACCCGCCGGCGGACAAACCACATCAACAGGTCGGCGTCGAAATCATCCTCCCGAAGGTCCTTGGCCGCCCACCGGTAGCCCCATGTCCCGAGGGCCTCGATCACCCGTCTGAGCTCCTCGCCGGCGGGCGTCAGCCGGTACTCCCGGCCTCGGCCGTTCGCGGCCTTGCTGACGTGGACGACCCCGGCCCGCTCGAGCTCCCGGAGCCGCTGAGCCAGGAGCGCCCGCGAGATCCTAGGGAGCCCCCGGAGGAGGTGGCTGAATCTCCGGCTCCCTTGCAGCAGCTCTCGGAGGATGAGGGGGGTCCAGCGCTCCGCGAAGATCTCCGCCCCCCGGGCCACCGGGCAGAACTGACCGTAGCCGCGCACGGGAGAAGCCTGCTCTCCTCGCCTTCAGAGTGCAAGTTCAGAATCTGAACAATTAAGAGGACGGAACGGAACCGGGAGAGACGGGCTGCGGTGAGCTCCGCCCCTGCGGGGCGGAGGAACCATGGGTGCCTACCTGCTCCGATAGGCCGACCTCCGCCCAGGTGGGCGGGGAATCGACCTCCGCGTCGGTTTCAGGGAGTGGCTACCAGCCCGTTTTGGCAATCACCTGCCCGGAGCGCTAACTCCTCGTGCGTACTTTTTGCTTAATCCGCTGTCGAATTCGCCTCCGCCGCTGCAACCGATTCCGCGCTGACCAGCGCTTTTACCGTGGGCGCTGCAGGAGTCGAACCTGCCACTTCCGCCTTGTAAGGGCG
>JBOGWD010000461.1:0-1245 GCA_050693275.1 Actinomycetota bacterium
GCCGGGGTGGGCCGCCTGCCGCCTGCTCCTCGGCCAGGGCGCGATTCCCCACGAAGTCGGCCTTCTTCAGGTTGACCAGGCGGTCCATGCCCAGCTCGAACGGCGAGTACTCCTGCTCGGCCGAGACCGCCCACCGCGAGCCGGTGTACTCCGCGTCGATGAGGATCAGGCCGGCCTCGACCCGGGCCACGTCCATGGCCCGCATCCCCACGGGGCGCAGCCCGTGGGGCTCGCCGGCCTCGAACAGCGCGTCCCACACCTCGAGGGCGCGGTCCGCGGGGATCCACAGCTCGTAGCCGAGGTCGCCGGTGTACCCGGTCCGGGTCACGTCGATCCCGACGCCGCCGATGGTGGCGGGCCGGCGCCTGTAGTAGCCGACGTCCGACCAGTCCTGGCCGGTGACGGCCTCGAGGAGCGCTCGCGACCGGGGACCCTGGACGGCCAGCGCGGCGAGCTCGTCGGTGACGTCTTCCACCGACACGTCGAGGCCGACGGCGTTCATCTCCAGCCATCGGAGGTTCGGCTCGGCCGCCGTCCACCGGTACGAGGTCTCCTCGAGCCGGCTGATCGTGCCGTCGTCGATGATCGTGCCCCGCTCGTCGCACCACGGCGTGTAGAAGATCTGTCCCACCGCCAGCCTGGTGGCGTCGCGGGTGATGACCCGGTCGACCAGCCGCCCGGCGTCGGGCCCCGAAACGACGTACTTGAACAGCGGGGAGACGTCGATGGCCGCCACGGCCTCCCGGATCGCGTTGTACTCGATGTCGTGGAAGTCGGCGAAGACCGAGGCCGCGTACGTGCCCTGCCAGTCCTCCCAGGCCAGCTTCTGGTTGAGCGGCGCGGTCCGAGGATGGAACGGGGTCCCCGTCGTCATGTTGAACCTCGCATCAAACTTGAGTCCGGATCAGGAGCGCTCCGGCCCGCCATGTCGCCGAGTCTCACCCGGTCTACCTGCGCTGTCAAATCGACCTGGGGTCGTCCGCGGACTTGACCCGCCGTTCAACAACGCGGGATGATGACGGGCACGGGAGACCCATGAGCGACTACGACGCCGTCGTGATCGGCGGCGGCCACAACGGGCTGGTGGCCGCGGCGTACCTGGGGAAGGCCGGGCTCCGGGTCCTGGTCCTGGAGCGGCGACACGTGCTCGGCGGCGCCGCGGTCACCGAGGAGCTCTTCCCGGGGTTCCGGTTCAGCGTGGCCTCGTACGTGGTCTCGCTCCTCCGGCCGGAGATCATCCGCGAG